>JAAYHV010000177.1 GCA_012744355.1 Clostridiales bacterium | reverse complement strand
TTTCCCAAGTTAATTTTGAATAATCATAAATTGGTGTTTTACACCTCTATTTGTTGTGCTCGTTTTTAAAACTAATCTTTGCATTAATACTTAGTTATTTTGCTTGACTTTTATATAGCTGGCTCCTGTTTAATTTATTTAAATATATCATATAGCTATTAATTATTGTTTATACAAGAGTTGAAATTACTTTGACTTTTTTGTACGCACGAACAATTCTGATTAATACTAAAAAAATTAGGCCTTTAAGACCTAATTATAGTTGGTTTATTAAATATATTTTAACTGCAGCAGAAATGTTTTCATAAAAAGTCATATCACTACTACCGTTTGGCTCGACAGCTTCATGAAGCTTATTAATCCTATACCTAACGGTATTCTTGTGACAAAATATTCTATCCGCAGTTTGCTGTAAATTGCCTCCCGTTCTAACAAATTCTATCACTGTTTCTAATAATTCTTCATTATCTAATACGAATTTTAAGTATTCATTCATGAAATTTCGTTGTGTTTCTGATTTTGCATTCGGAATTAAAAATTTGTATACTCCGATATCTTCATAAAATACTTTATTCAAGTTATCTGCCCTTGCCACTATATATGCATAATAACTTTCCCTGAAACATATATTAATTTCCTCATAAGTCTGATGAATATTACTTATCGACATAACTACTTTTTTTTCTTCTATTCCGCATAAACTCATTATTTCATCAAGCGTTATTAGGTATTTCCTTTTTTCTTTATTGTCCTTAGTTATCATTATCATAAGACCATTTTTATATCTACGAAGTCCTGCCTTATCTTTCATATCTTCATTGGCATTAAATGTAACAATGAATTTGTCAACATCTAAAAAAGTATCCTCTTTTATACTTTTAATATATACAACCATAGCATTTTTTAAAAGTAATGTAGAAATACTCCCTGTGATGCCAATCACTTCATTTGTGCTTAACTTCGTTTCAATCATTTTTTCTATTGTATTTTCTGTTACACTGAGGTAATCATCTGTCATGGTTCTACTCATTATTTGATAAATGACGTTTTCTAAACTCGTTTCTTCACCAAAGCTGAAAATAGGAAAGGAATTTTTTTCAGCAACCTCTATAATATCCTGAGAAACATCATTTCTATTCTCAGTTCTAAAAGCTAAACCACTTGCACCATTTTCGATTAGTTTTTTTATTATTACCCCCTGCTCTGATTTTTCATTAGTTAATTCTGCTAGTACAAATTTATTTTTGCATTCAAAATCAAGCCCACCATTCAAAATCTTAGCTGAAGCAACTCTATTACCCAAGCCTTTTATTCCTGCTATAAGTACAAATGCTTCTGTACTTTTCAGTCCTATAATATCTTTTACACTAATCGACATGTTTTACCTTCCATATCATTAAAATCGTTGAAATCTTTTCTACATTATATCTTCAATTGCACCAAGACACAACTTATTGTATTAAAAATCACCTAAAACTTAAAGTTTTAGGTGATTTTACTTGCAATATCTTAACAGACTAGAACTTTTGATAAAAAGTTTATTGTTCTTTCCTTTTTAGGATTATCTAGCACTTCGTAAGGCTTTCCTTCTTCGACAATATAACCATCATCCATGAATATTACTTTGTCTGATACCTCTTTGGCAAATCCAATTTCATGAGTTACTACTATCATAGTCATTCCCTCTTTTACAAGCGCTTTCATAACTTCTAAAACTTCTCCTACCATTTCCGGATCAAGTGCTGAAGTTGGTTCATCAAATAACATTATTTCAGGCTCCATGGCTAAAGCTCTAGCTATTGCAACCCTTTGTTTTTGACCCCCTGAAAGAGAAGCAGGTTTTACATTAGCTTTCTCAACAAGCCCGACTTTTTCAAGAAGTATCATTCCTGCAATGGACGCTTCTTCTTTAGAGATTTTTTTTACATGCACTGGTGCTGATATCACGTTCTCTAATACAGTCATATGAGGAAACAGATTGAAGTTTTGAAATACCATCCCCATTTTTGTTCTAACCTCATTGATATTATTTTCATCAACCAAAACATCATCAATAGTAACTTCTCCACCACATGGTGTTTCAAGTAAGTTCAAACATCTTAACATAGTAGATTTACCTGAGCCCGAAGGTCCTATAATACTTAAGACTTCACCATCTTCTATAGTTTGATTTATTCCCTTAAGAACCTCAAGTTTCCCAAAGGCTTTTTTTAAATTTCTAATCTCTAACATACCATCACACTCCTATGCTGCTTTTATTTCATGAGTATCGTCTTCGCTCATTTTCTTTTCAAAATATCCTACCGTTTTAGATAGAGGTATCGTTAGAAGCATATATACTAAAGCTACGCCTATATATGCAGGAAAAGTTTCAAATGTTGCAGCATTCCAAAGAGTTCCTCTTCTAAGTATTTCAACTATTCCAACATAACTAAGTACTGCCGTTTCTTTAATTAAAGCAACAAACTCATTACCAAAGGCAGGCAATATTATCTTTATTGCCTGGGGCATTATAACAAGCCTCATGGCTTTAGATTTACTCATACCAAGCGATCTTGCCGCTTCCATCTGACCGTGTTCTACAGCTTGTATCCCACCTCTTATAACTTCCGATAAATATGCCGAACTGTTGAATGCGCATACCAACATTGCAGGTAACAGCAACGAAGACCACTTAAACATTATTCCGCTTGCTTGAAGCAGCTGCGGCAAGCCATACGCAAATATGAGTGCTTGAACTACAAGCGGTGTTCCTCTTACGATATCTACATATATCTTCGCTAAAAAAGCCAGAACTTTTGATTGTGATATTCTCATAAGCGCTAGGCAAAGGCCAAATGCTGCGCCAACCGCAACGGCAAAAAGACTTACCCCTAATGTCATTGGAACACCTTTAAGTGCCACTAGAAACCCTTGTATATATAACTGCATTTTTTACTAATCCCCTCTGCTAATAACTTTAATTTTCAAACCATTTTGTATATAGTTCATCGTAAGTTCCATTATCTATTACGTTGTTTAATCCTGTATTAATCTTATCAAGAAGTTCTTCGTCACCTTTTTGGACAGCAAAACCGTATGACTCTGCATTCAGTACTTCTCCAACTGTTTTAAGTTTACCTGGTTGCTTTTTGATAAAATCATTTGCTACCGGAAGATCTATTATTATTGCATCTATATCTCCGTTTTGTAACTGTAGTACAGCAGTATTAAATCCATTAAGAATAACAGCCTCTTCTATACTTCCTTCTTCATAGAGCTCTAAAACTTCATCTGCACCTGTAGTTCCGATTTGGCTAGCCACTTTCATATCTGCAGTTAGATCTTCGATGCCATTAATAGTTTCATTATCATCATTAACCAAAACCACTAAACCACTATCGTAATATGTTTGCGAAAAATCAACTTTAGCCTGACGAGCAGGATCCATAGCATTCATACCAGCAGTAATCATATCAGCTTGACCAGTTTCTAGTGCGGGGATAAGTGCATCAAATTCTAGAGCCTTATATTCAACAGTAAATCCTTGATCTTCGCCTATAGCATCCATAAGGTCCATATCAAATCCTATGCAGTTTCCATCCTCATCTGTAGTGTCAAAAGGAGCAAATGTAGGTTCAGTTATCGCCAAGTAGCTATCTGTATCACTACTGTCGTCTGTTCCTTCATTGCTCCCACATCCTACTAAAACCATCATCATAGCAATAGCCATAATAAAGACAAGTACTTTCATTAGTTTAATTCCGTTCCATTCCATTAGTTTCATTTCTTTTCCCTTTTCCCTTTCAAATACGTTGTTATTAATATTGCATAATAATAACACTTATCAAATATTAATACAACCCTATTTTTGAAATTATTTTACTTTTTTATTTTGATAACAATGAATTGGTTTTATATGGGTTGATTTTGTGTATTTTAACAATTTAATATCTATTCTCAGGCTCTTCAATTGTATATTTATTCATTGTTTTCGTGTCTAAATTATATAATAACCCTATATATCCAAAGGTATATAGGGTTATTATTTAATTCTCATTTATACAGAACTATTCAATTTTCATACTACTTACCCAATAGGAGATGTTATGAACAACCACAATCCTAAAACTACGAACAAAACTGCCCATATATAGAAAAATATTACCGTTCCTTTTTCTCCCATTACTTTTCTAAACCATTTAATTTTTCCCATTTCCCACATTGATTTTGGTTTTTTTGCTGCTATAAAAACTACCAACACAGCATATACAATCGCTAAGATTGCTAAAAGTGGATTCCAATTCATAATTTACCTCCTAAAATATATTCTTTTACTAATTCAAACCTTTTTTGATACGTGGCATCAAAAGCACATAGACTATAGCACTAATAAGAAGTACTATACCAGCATATATAAGAACTTCTCTCCACTCTGCTTGATACGTTAGTATCTTATCCACTCCTATATATGTCCAATAAAACGGCGACCAGTAAACTACCCATTGCCATTTATCACTTAAAAGTTCTGCAACAGCCACCGAACCTGCTAGTGGCAAGAAAAGCATCTTGACCGAGCCAGCAGCATCCATAACTGAAGTATTATTAATTCCTTGTATAAATCCAAATAATATACTTACTATCATAGATATTATTACCAAGATCATCATCTGACCCCAATTAATATCGCTAAATCCTGTAATAAGCAGCATTGCTACAGATCCATATAACGGTATAAGCATTCCTATCATACTTTTTCCTAATATATATCCCATTCTTGATATGGGTGTTAGATTTATAGCCCTAATAGTCTTATCTACTTTTTCTTCGATGATATTTATAGCTATAAGCATGCCACCTAGCACTGAACAAAACATCATAAGTATATTTAGCATGATTTTTTTCATCGGTGACACTACTCTACCAAATTCATGAATCTCTGCTGTAGCATCGTCAATCTGAGCATCGTCAACGTATAAAGCAAGCATTAATTTCGCCATGTCTACAAATCCAGCACTTTCATTCCCTTGCTGCAATACATAGTATGTATCGCCTTCAGGCACAAAAGCAAACACGTCATCACGGCGAGCCACTCTTTCCTCTAGCGCCTCTTTATCTTCATAGGTAGTTATCTTTGCAAAGTCCTCTAAATACTCTACCATTTCAGGATTATCGCCTTCTTTCAATGCTATATTTACCGTAGTATCATTTACGCTAGGAGCAATCAAGTTTATCGCTATGCCAAACAGAATCGGAATTATTATTATATAAAGCGGAAGGAAATCTTTAACATTTACTTTTATATCTCTTAAAAATATTACTAAAATACGTTTCATAAATCTTGGACCTCCTTTCGATTAAAATGCCAAGCTCTTTTTGAATTTTTTATTAGCAAGCAAGAATAAACCCACGCCACCTAACAAGAAGCCTAAAGAAACAAACATCACATAGATCATATCTCCATTTACTAAGATGGTCTCTTTGAAACCCATTATCAGATAATACACAGGTATCGCTTGTA
>JAAYHV010000176.1 GCA_012744355.1 Clostridiales bacterium | reverse complement strand
TTCTTGAACTCTTGCACCAGTGTCATATAAGAGGATTAATATCATGCGATTTCTTCTATGCTTATTGGTTTTTGAATCATAGGCAGAAAGAATCGCTGATGTAGCCGTTGGCTGCAGGTACTGTATCGGTTGTTTATCTTCCTTGATTTTTTGGATGGAACATACCTCGGTATATAATCCTCTTAATTCAAAGTCTTCTTCACTAGAGTACTTTAGAAAAGATCGCAGTGCAGTAAGTTTAAGATTGATCGTTTTTGGCGAATATCCTTGCTCTTTTAACCAGATAACATAGTCCTTGATGTAATCTCTGGAAAAAACATCAAAAGTAACTTTTTCATTGGATAAAGATTTTACTATTTCAAGGAACCTCAAATATGTTTTTAAAGACTGCTTGTATGTTTCTACAGATTTATCAGACAGATTTCTAACAACTGGCATATAATCATGTAAATAAGATCGTGCAAATATCCAAAAGTCACTATCTTTTTTTCGTTTATATTTCATACTCTTCAACCTCCGGAATAATATCCTCCATAGGGGCTGTGAGCACTAAATACTGCGGAAAGTAGTCAGGAATAAGATGTATATAATAATAAGTACTCTCTAAAGAAGAATGACCCATATATCTCATTAAATATGGTAGCATTGCATGCACATTTTTCCCTTCCATTGACCAATGCATTATATTGGCACATGCAAAGTGATGTCTAAAGTCAAAAGCTCTTGACTTAACTTTTCCATCACGCTTTAAGCCAGCAGACATCCAAATATTTCTAAAATTTGCTGATACAGCAGTTGAGGAACACATACCACCACTTCCACCAGGAAAGAAATATTCTCTGTTAGAGAAGCAAGCCTCTATTGCCTTGTTATAATGCTTTAAGTATAGAATTAATTCATCGGACAGGTATAATCGTCTATCTCTATGACCTTTTGAATACAAGATGTCTACATACCCTTTATCTAGATGCACATTTTGATATTTTAGTTTTCTAGCCTCTCCACACCGTGTTCCACAACAGTATAAAAATCTATATAAAGCAGGGAAAACATAGGCTCTACCTAAAGAATTATGTTTAAGAACATACGAATCGCACGCCTTAAAAAAAGTCTGTATTTCTTCATCTGTCATAAGATAAACTTCAGCATGATAACGCTGAATTGTATACCGATTATCTAGTATATATGCATCGTTATCACCGAGACTTCTTAGGAATCGACCATACTCCCTAATTGGAGAAATCCAGCTTCTATCCTGTGTTGTGGATTTGTTAGCTTGCTGATTTGCCCATCCTTCAGCAAGCTCTTTAGTAAGACCATTGTGGTTGCCGTGTTCGTAATTAAACATATCAAACTGTCTAAGATATACTTTACCAGTTTTATATTCAATTCCTAGGGCATGTTTGAATGAAAGAAAATCTAAAAGACTAGGTGCAAGATTGCTTATAAATATGCTCATGTATTCACCTCCGTAGATATTTCAATCATTTTAAGAACACAATCCTTAAGTCTAGATTCATCTGTCGTTATATATATATCAGTAGTATCAGTATTAGAGTGACCGAGAACTGCTGCAATCGTTGCGATTGGAACTTCATTTTTCACCATTGTTGATGCTGCATTATGGCGCAACATATGCATCCCAAAAATTCGTTTATCCTTACTAATGTTGGCTTGCTTAAAAACTCGACTCACCACAGCATAACATGAGGCATGATCTGATAACGGGCCAAATGGAGCGAGTTGTCTTACAAACAAAAACACACTGTCAGTTTTAGGTCTTTCTTCGTATAGATACCTTGCGATAGAGTTACCTATCGATATGGTAAGAGGTAAACAAACTGTATTACCAGTTTTATTTTGCTTAAAGG
>JAAYHV010000175.1 GCA_012744355.1 Clostridiales bacterium | reverse complement strand
TTTCCCTTTATTTGACTAAATCTCTATACTATTAAGTTTTCATGGTTCGCGTTCCTCACTTGCTTTCACAATTGAGCAACTATTATATACTACCATTTGGAGTGTCTTTTGTCAAGCAGTTTTTTAAATTTTTTCAAATCTTTTAGGCCACTTTTTCATTGAGCTCTCCTCTGACAGCTTTTGTATTCTATCAATTTTTTAGCACTATGTCAATATCTTTTTAAAAGTTTTTAAAAAGAATTTTAGAAAAACGAATGAAGCCTTTTAAACGACTGGTTTTGAGACAAAAACGTAAAACACAATACTATTCGCAGACGGCTTTCCTAAACTTATCTCCTCTCTCATTACCCTCCATCAGTATTTTCTGGAAGCAATTTATTTACATAACTTTTTTTATTCTACAGCAATATTATCTTTAGTAAAAACTAGTAAATCTATCTCACTAAGTTTTCCTTGCCATTTTCTTTAATATCTGGATCCACTTTACTTATATTATGGCGACCACTTGAAGAATCAAGAAAAAACATACTCAAGCATCAAGCACATTAAATCAATATACACTACACAATTTGATTGTGTAATTGCTTACATATATATTACACATTTGCATCAAAAAAGGACTCCAAACTGAAGTCCTTGTACATTACTTATTTTTTTTCCTGCTCGCACTTCTGCCTCTATCTCGCTCTTTGTAAATCTTGTCTACATTAGCCTTTGCATCTTTGGCCGCTTTCAAAGCCTCTTTTGCTTGCTCTTTAGCCATTGCGGCATCTACCTTCGCTTCAACTAAACGTTCTATTTGGGATTTGATTATGTCCGGTTTCTTGTATTCCATAAGCAACGCAATTCTAAGATGATTAATACCTTGAAGCAGCAATATGATACCTACCAGCATTAGAGTATCGAAATTGAACAACGCTGTATTAAAAAACGAATAAACACCAACACAAGACGCCACAACAGCATATGCCAAAACAACATAATATCTGTTGCTATTTTTATCATAGCGTTCCGTTAATCTAGGTATTATTCTCAATCCTGTAATCATAATCCACAGGCCGAACACAGATACTATTGCCACGTCCTCTGTGATTTGATTAGATAGAAATACCAAACCTAGTATTATAGATGTTACACCTTCTATTCTAACCCAAGGTTTACTTTCTTCACAGCCACATACGCTATCGGTTACTAGTATTTCAATAATCCCCGAAAATATAGCAACAATACCTACTATAAATGCCACCGTGATGAAAGGGTATCCTGCATTTACAGAACAAAATAGTCCTACAGCGCCAGTCATTGCACCCGCTAATATCATTAACACTCTCATAGAATGTCCTCCACTTCACTTGTTTATTTTTTATTATACTTAAAAGGTTAATTACAGTCAACGTACTTTCCTAGTTCTTCACAGTAACTATGCCGGAACTACAATTAGTTCTACCTCTTCAGCTAGGTTATCCTTTAATTCTTTAATGAAGTTTCCTTCAATTTGTTTTTTGTCACTAGCTCCAACTATAATTTTATGGATGTTATTTTCTTCTACCTGACGAGCCAACGTATCTTTAACATTATCTGACTTTAGCACTATTAGATTCGCGCCTCTTTCCATAGCTATATTATACAAATATTTTAAGGCATCTGACTCTTTACTATTTCCTAGGAATTTCTCGTCACTCTTAGAAACATGGATAATCAATAACGAGTCTTCGTCTGAGCTTTTAAGTTGCTCCCCGTAACTGATTAATCTTTCACATGTTTTTTGTTTTGTTACACAAACCATGATATTTTTCATTAAATCGCTACCTCCAAGTAACCAAAATCTATTTCAATTTATTTTTTTCTTTTATACTTTTATTTGCCACTTCTTCTAAATCTCTACACATATTAAGGACTTGCTTTAAATCTACACCACAACATACTACTCCGTGATTAGCCATTATGCAAGCGTTTTTATTTTCCATGGCTTTAACAACGCCTTTTGTGAGTCTACTAGTTCCAGGCATTGCATGTGATACAACCTGGATATCACCGAGAATTAGATTTTTAATTTTATCATCGACCTTAAGTTCTTTTCCTGTGGCCGCAAACACGCTACATTCATATGAATGAGTATGAATAACAGCATTGCAGTCAGGCTTCATTTTTAGCATTGCCGAATGTATGCCCTTTTCGCTGGTTGGTTTTCTTTGATCAGTATAATCCATAGTGTTCATATCGACTTTAACAATATCATCTGCAGTAATTTTATGATAATCCATGCCAGACGGCGTTACTAACATGTGTCTATCATCCAACCTCGATGAAATATTTCCCCAAGTTCCTTGGACAAGGCCCTCGTCAACCATTGTTATACCGCATTCAACAATTTGTTTTCTTAGTTTAGCCTCGTTTCTATCATATAAGGGCTTTTTAAAGTGACTGTTCTTATTCGTTTTAGAATACTTATTTTTGTAGAACCTACGCATGCGATAACAATCTAGTTTGCTAATATAATCGATTGGCCCTATACCTTCTGCCATTAATTCGACATATGCAGATTTCTCAAGTATTCTTATCGCCGCAAATGTCTCTTCCAAAGAATGTCCCAATGCCAACATGCCTTCGTCTCTTATGTAACATCCGTTTCTTTTGCTAATTGCACCTATAAGCTCTTCGTCACTAAAGTTCTTAGCCACCTTAACATCTAATCCTATTATCTGAGCTAAATCATCTAAGCTCGGTCTTATCAAGTCATTTTTTTTCGAAATGTTTATTGAACAATCAGTACTTAAAAAAATTAAAGCATCAATATCTGGTCTCGCTTTAAACAACCTGCCTACTTTACCTTCATCCATGTTATATCCATTGATATTCGTTTCCTTTACAGCTTTAAGTTCTATATCTGATCTTGTTAACAAATACGCTTCTTCATCTAATTTAAGCGCCATAAACCCTGTTTTTGAATATCTCTCTTCACCTAGTTTGTGAGCATATTTTACTAAATTTTCAATAGCTATTTGTATGTTCATAGATTTCTCCCTCGTAAGCTTTCCAATATATCATTTTATATTAATACTCCGAATTTTTCAAGCAATTCCTATTTATTTAATATCAATTTGGCACATTCCCATAGCATCTAGATCATTTTGATGTGTTTTTACTGTTACACCAGCGCAAACCCTCTTAATACTAAGATATCGTTATCTTGAAACGCAATCTTAAAAAGTATTGCATTTGATATAACACATATATCTGTGCATAATCCAACCACTACTATCTCTTCGATATGCTTTAATCTTAATGTATTTTCAATGCCATTTTCTTTAAGTAGTTTTTAAGTTCATCAACTACAACTCTTATATCCAAAAGTAGGCTTGTTTATAATCGTACAATCGTTAGTATTAATAGATTCCGCTATTTCCCATCCCTTAGTGTCCTTAACGCAGTGCTGTATAGGAAGTCTTTTGCCCTCTCTTGTATTTAAATAATCTTTAGAATGAGTATCTCTAGTAAATATTACTGGATATCCCTTTTCTTTGTATTCTTCTACTAGTAAACTTACTTTACTTACTATACTTTGAGCTTCTTCAGTTCCTAAAGAACCATCTATAAAATCATTTTGCATATCAACAACAACTAGAATCTTAATATCACCACCACCTTGTTTATTTTAACATTTAATGTGAAGTTTTTATAACATAATTATAACATGTTGAAATCAAGATTGATACATGATAGAATTCAATGTAATCAAAATACAATAAGTAATAAAAGAGAGGTTTAATATGAAGAAAACATTAGTAATTTTACTTTCATTAATAATGATGATGTTACTATTTACAGGTTGTAAAAAATCTGAGCCAAAAGTCGAAGAAGTCGTTGATATCCACGCCAATATGGCTCAAAGCCCACTAACAGGTGAATGGATAGACGAAGAACTTGCTGCTAAAAGGCCAGTAGCAATTATGATAAATAATATTATAGATGCTCAGCCTATGTCAGGCATTAGCAAGGCAGATATTATTTACGAAGCACCTGTTGAGTATAATATTTCCAGGTGCTTAGCAATATTTCAAGATTATAGCGATCTTGAGAAAATAGGTTCAGTGCGAAGCTGTAGACTTCATTATCCTTTAATCGCAAGTGAGTACGATGCAATTTATGTTCATTTTGGAGCTTCTAATATCGGTGAAGCTTTTTTGAGCAGAGGCACAGTTGACCATTTAGATGGTATGGTAGACGGCGGCGTATTCTATCGTGCAAGCGACAGAAAGGCTCCACATAACGCATTTACTAGCAGTGATGGAATAGACAAAGGAATCGAGAATAAAAAATACGAAACTACCCTAGAAAGTGATTTTGAAAACCCTTTAAAATTTAATGAGGATGATGAAAAAGAAATAGAATTAACAGATGGCGAAGAAGCCCTTCGTGTTGACACTAACTTCCCTCACAGCAAACCTTACTTTGAATACAATACAGAAACAAAATTGTACGATCGCTATCAGTTTAATGCAGCTCATGTTGATGCTGACAATGATAAGCAACTGACTTTTAAGAACTTAATAGTTCAAGATTGTGACTGGTACATGGCAGACGAACAGCACAAACATATAACAACCACAGGAAACGGCACAGGCAAATATTATACTAACGGCAAAAGTGTTAACATCACTTGGTCTAAAGAAAGCGACCTTGGCCGCACAAGCTTCCATTACGAAGACGGTAGTGAATTAATACTTAATCAAGGCAAAACTTTTATAAGTATAGAAATAAAAAATTGGTAAATTGTTACTTCTTGCGGCATGCTTATTCATGCCGCTTTTTATTTAGGGAATTAATGATATGAAATATAAAAAAATAATAAAAGGCACTTTCTTAGAAAGGCCCAACAGATTCATTGCGAAAGTTAGCATTGAAAATAAAATACATATCGCTCATGTAAAAAACACCGGCAGATGCAAAGAACTCTTAGTTTCAGGCGCTACTATTTACCTCGAGGATTTCAGGGACGATATGAGAAATAGGAAAACAGAGTTTTCTATAGTTTCAGTGGAAAAAACAATCGGTGATACTTTCGAATTGATCAACATAGATTCTCAAGCTCCCAACAAGATAGTTGAAGAATCTTTATTAGAAGGCAAAATTCTTAGCGGGTTAACAAAAGTCGTACGAGAACAAACCTTCGGAAATTCTAGACTAGATTTTTATTACGAAAAAGCTGGTGGTATAAAGGGATACATAGAAGTAAAAGGTGTGACCTTAGAAGAAAACGGAGTAGTTATGTTCCCCGACGCTAAAACAGAACGCGGAGTCAAGCACGTTAGAGAATTGATCAAGGCTAAAGAGATTGGCTTTGAATCCAATTTGATTTTTATAGTTCAAATGAAAAACTCAAAACTCTTTATGCCAAACTATGAGGCCCATATGGAATTTGCCACAATATTATCAAACGCAATAAAAAAAGGAGTTAGCGTAACAGTCTACAACTGTAGTGTAACTCCTAATTCTATAACTTTATTAAACTCTATAGATTTTGTTATCCCCGCTAATCTTGATTAGCAATGCCAAAATCCAATCTAAACATCTTTTTTAATTAATAGCTGGTTTCTAATACTCCGTAGTTGTTATCCTTTCTCTTATATACAACATTTACTGTTTCTGTGTCCATGTCCATATATACGAAGAATGTATGTTGAAGCATTTCCATCTGTAAAATTGCTTCATCTTCATTCATGGGATTTAAGTGGAATTTTTTCCTTCTGACTATATTTGGTTCTTCAGAAGAGTTTTCGTCTTCATGTTCAGGTAAAAATTCTAGCTTTAAGGCTTTGTTATCTTGATGCCTCTTTTGCAATTTACCTTTGAACTTAGACATTTGATTAGACAGTTTGTCTACGATGATATCTATTGATTCGTACACATTTTCTGACGCGTCCTCTGCTCTAAAAATCGTATTGTTTCCGTTTATTGTTATCTCTACTTTAGTTTTTCCTTTAAACTTTGAGATAACTACATTGGCATTAATTTCATCTGAAAAGTATTTTCCTAACTTCCCTAGTTTCTTTTCGATATTCTCCTCTAGTTGCTTGCTTGGATTGTAGCTTTTTCCCGTAATAATTACCTTCATGTGTGACCTCCTTTTTAACATCACTATTCCATTTATGAATATTAATGTCATTAATTTATATAATTATTATACCATATAAAATGCAACAATTAAATGAATTTCGTCAATGTACACAAAAAATATACAAGCGCCTTAGTTTCTAAAACGACTCTAAAGCGCTATTTATTTAGCCTAATAAATTTACAGTTTTTTTCACTATATCATCTGCTGTCATTTTATACTTTTTCTTTAGATCTTCTGGTTTCCCAGATTCTCCATAAGTATCTTCTTGACCTACAAATGCCATCTTAGTAGGATATTTTTGAGCCAGGACTTCAGCTACTGCGCTTCCAAGCCCTCCAATTATAGAGTGTTCTTCGGCTGTAACTATAGCTTTGGTTTTTTTAGCGGCACTTAATATCGCCTCTTCATCTATTGGTTTTATAGTATGCATGTCTATTACCATAGCATCTATACCTTTTTCTTTTAATTGCTCAACTGCAATAATCGCTTCGTTTACCATTATTCCTGTTGCTATAATCGCTACGTCTTTGCCTTCCCTTAGTATATTAGCTTTGCCTAGCTTAATT
>JAAYHV010000174.1 GCA_012744355.1 Clostridiales bacterium | reverse complement strand
TAACGGTAACGGCATGCAATATTTTGGAGCCATACTCATTAAGTCGAAACTAACATTAGAAGCGTTAGAAATTTATTATACCCAGTATCGTGATAATGATTGGAGTTTTTTAGTCATGAAGCAGGAAAGTAGCCAAATAGAGCTCATAGAACATGGTGATTTAGGATTTGGTAGTTTAAAAGATACTGTAGATTTTAGCGATTATTATATAATATATTCATGGGGTTCAAATAATAATAGTTCATTACTTAATTTTGACTTAAGGGGGCATTGAATATAAATTGCTGTGCTGCGTATACATGCTGGAACAGGAATTTATGGAGGTGTGGCATATGAAATGTCCATACTGCAATAATGAAATGAAAAGTACCTATATCCCTAATGGATATGCTGCTGAAGCATATTTCTGTCTGAACTGTAAAGTGGTCATTGCAAAAACAAAAGAGTGAGGCGCAATAATTCCCATTTGTAGATTTGATGAACACGACGCAACAGTAGAAAAATATGAACTTACAATTGTTAATATAACAATCAGAATTTATAGTTCAGATTATTATATAGTATGGAGGTGTATGTATGAATATTGGAACTATAACTTGTATAGTAATGGCAGTAATGTTTTTAATTTTTTCAATTATCTTTGGCTTACTTAAAGAGAAAGGTGCTATATTAATTAGTGGTTTTAATTCAATATCTAAAGAAAAGCGTGAGAAATATGATAAATCAAAAATGAGTAAAGATATGAGAAATTTGTTTTTTGTTTGGTGTATATTATTTGTTATTGGTGGTGTTTTATCACATTTTATTTCTCAACATATTGCAATAGTTTTTTTTATGGTATGGTTAATTCTCTTTTTTAGGGAAGTCCATTTTGACACGGAAAAGGCTTTTGGAAAATACAAGTTATAAGCATAATACTAAGCCAGATAAAAAACCAATCTATAGAGCAGTTTAATGAACAATCTTTACAAACTGCGTTGCATCAGTAGTTTATTATGAAGTAAACGTATTACAAAGGAGGATTTTTGCTATGGCTACTTTTGAGGATTTCATGAAACTAGATATCAGAGTCGGAGAAGTTACGGAAGTAGAGTTTTTTGAAAAAGCCAAAAAACCTGCATATAAACTATGGGTTGATTTTGGTGATGAAATTGGTATAAAGAAATCGAGTGCACAAATAACTGATTGTTACAAAAAAGAAGACCTTATTGGTAAACAAGTTCTAGGAGTATTAAACTTTCCGTCAAGGCAAATTGCGGACTTTAAATCCGAGGTACTGATATTAGGAATTTATGGTACGCAAGGAGTAGTATTAGTTCAACCTGAACAGTCTGTTAAAAAAGGTGACAAACTAGGTTAATACGTATTATTCTTTATTACAATAAAAGCATCAACACTTTTCAAATCTCATTCGTCTTATTAGTAAAAGGGTTAAAGAGGAGGGGCAAGATGATCAATAAGCTATACCAAAGTTATTACAACAAGCTTTTGTGGTACTGCCTTAACCTTTCTCAAAAAAACCCTTCAATTGCTGAGGATATAGTACAGGAAACCTTTATAAAGGCTCTAGAAAATGCGCATATTCTAAATGAACTAAAAGAGTCCCAGTGCCGTTCCTGGCTTTACAGAACTGCAAAGAATATTTTCATAGACAAGATAAGAAGAGCAGCAAATGCACCTAAGGTTGAAATGCTTCCATTTCAGGAAGATGATTTAAGCTGTATTCTAGTGAAGCAACTGTGCGCTCAATTACCAGGAACGGAGGGGACATTATTTTGGATGAGGTATATAGAAGGTTACACATCCAGGGAACTAGGTGAAATATTTAATTTGTCTCCATCCACCATAAGGTCAAGGCTGTCCTCAGCAAGGAAAAAGATATCCAAAAACTATTTTATAGAGAAAGAGAAAGGTGAATGATATGGAAAAGAAAAAGCTAATCATCAATGCGGCGGTTTGCGATGCAAGAAATGTTTCTGAAACAACTTTAGATTCCTATAAGGACATCAGTATAAATGCAGCTATGGTTTTGGCATCTCAGGAGTCTAAAGACCTAATGGCGAAATACAATGTATCCATGAATGCAGCAGAAGTATTGGAAGCTTCAAAGGATGCTGAAATTGTCGTGCAAAACGGTTCTTTTGAAATTACAGATGCAAGCTTATATTCAAAACCCGTTATATTGATTGTAAATGGAAGCTTGCACATAAAGACAGGCTCTCAGGATGTATTGGATAAGTTTATGCTAATTCAGGTAAATGGTTCTGTTTCTTATCCTTCTGATATTAAAGACAAACTTCCAATAATGAAGGTAAATGGTGGAACGGATTGTTATCCTGGCGATGCTATCAGGCTCAAAAACAAATTAATAATGGATAAAACTTTTATACTAAGAGCAAAAAATGAAAAGTACTATGTTAAAAACAAAGTAGTCATAGCGGATAGAAATTTAAACATTGCTTCATTAGTTGAGAAAGGATCTTCGTTTATTACAAAAAAGGCCGTTATTTTAGAAGATTTGCTAGAAGAAGCTCTACCACTGTTTAACGAAGAAGCAGATATTAAGGTTATTCCGCAAGGATTGGCTTATACGGACAGTCATGAATTGGACGATACCTTGATTAGAAAGCATGGCGACAGACTGTATGTAGACGGTGATCTAACGATAAACCTTGACAGCACAGCCGCTTTGGACAAGTTAGTGGAGATTAAAGTAGAGGGAACTGTATTTACTAGCAGTAACCTTACCCAAAAGTTCTTAAGCCTAAATCCCGAGTATGACGATTTGGAGGAAATCAAGGGCTACAGTATTGGAGACAAAGCTTTTTTAACTGTCGACAGACGTAAGCTGGAAAAAAATGAAGATGGTCTTCGGGTTTTTGATTGTGGTGTTGTGAATATAAAGGAAGATATTAGCCCAGATGAAATAGAAGAAAAATTGGAAATTGTAGACTGCGGAGTTGTAAATTGCAGTGAGGAACAAAAAAGCGCTGTGGAAATGGTTTCTAAGGATGTTGGATTAATATCGGATGGACAAAAAGGGAAGCTGGGTTTGCTAAAGGATATATTTGGTGGACTTGGACAATCTGATGAAAACACCAAGGTGATTAATGCAGCTAACTATACTATGTAATAAAGTGGAAAATATTGAAGCAAACCACTTCACAATGTGTGGTAAAGAAACATTGCAGAAAAGCCCAGATTTTATTTGGGCTTTTTTTTAATGACTGTTGTAAAATTAGAGTGTTGGAGGAAACTAATATTAAGTGTCGAAGATTGTATAGGCAAAGATAATTGAAAGGATGGTGAAAATAATACGCTCACCTTGAAAGAAGGACAAGCGTGTTATAGCAGTATACTATGGTAAAAAAATATGATTTCCGTTTAGGAAAGTGGAATAAAGATGACTTCTTTTATGTTTATTCGCCTGCATGCAAAGCATATAAGGAATTTATACAGGAAGACTCATGTATTGTTAATTCCTTTGATGAATCAATAAAGGATTTCGATTATATAAGCATGGTCACCAAAGAAAAATATACTCATGGAGTTAAGATTTCAGCCAAATGCTCCTTTGAAAAGTTCGGTGCTCCTCTTATAGTGCTTACCAATGATATTAACAAGAACCATCAAGGCGAATCTATATATGGCAGACATTTTGAAATAGTTCCATATGAGAAGGGCTGCAATGTCTGGAAGGTGGAGCCAGCTCCCGAAAAGCTTTCGCGTCCGATAAAATCAACTGCTTTGGCAAAGATGGAATTTAAAGTTGATGCTGAAAGCATTATTGATTTAGAAGTTGAAGTAAAACAAAAATCTTTTTTGATAAAGGTGAACGATACAGTGTTTGAAGTCGAAAATAATGAGATTCCCGAAAGCTTTCATGTTGGGATTACGGCTTGCGAAGGGGTCAACAGATTTTACGAATTCGCCATAAAAGATTAGGCTATTTACACCCAGCTAGATAAAATTGCCGAAGATTTAGTGTTGCAACTAGGAGGGGGCTATGACTTATGAACTATTTTAAGTATACAGAAAAGGAAACTGAGCATCTAAAGAAGAGAGATCCAATATTAGGTGCTGAAATAGATAGAATTGGTATGATTAAAAGAGAAGTCGAGCCAGATGTTTTCACATCTCTTATTTCAAGCATAATTAGTCAGCAAATCTCTACAAAAGCAGCAATCACTGTGAAGGAAAGACTTGTCCAATTAATTGGACCCATAACCCCTGAAAACATAGAAAAAGTTGAGTTAGAATCTATTCAACAATGCGGAATGAGCTTAAGAAAAGCAGGATATATTAAAGGAATAGCTAAGTCAGCTATTACTAAGACAATAGATTTTGGAAACTTACACAAGCTTAGTGACGAGGAAGTAATAGAAGAATTAGTAAAACTGAAAGGTGTAGGTGAGTGGACGGCCCAAATGATGCTGATACATTCATTGCAGAGACCCAACATATTGAGCTCTAAGGACCTTGGGATTCGCCGGAGTATAATGAAGCTTTATAATATAGAAGACCTAACGGAAACAGAATTTCAAAAATATAGAGAAACATATTCGCCACATTGTACAGTCGCATCTTTGTATCTATGGGAGATTTCAAGCGGAAAATAAATTAAATCTATTTAATTTGGGCGATAATTAACTAGTTTTTATCAATCAAGGTAAGAAATTTCGCAATAAATCTTACTTGACAAAACACGCTTACGCATGTAATCTTAATAACAAGGATTACAATTGTAAGCTATGGGAGGCATTGCAGTGAAAGAAGTACCACAAATATCTGATGCTGAATGGAAGGTAATGAAGATTGTCTGGGATAAACCACCTTATACTGCCAAGCAGGTGATTGAGGAGTTGTCTTCCAGCTCAGACTGGCAGCCTAAAACAGTTAAGACCTTACTATCAAGGTTGGTGAAGAAAGGTGTATTAGGCTACGATACCCAGGATCGTAGTTATTTGTATTACCCGCTTTTCAAAGAAGAAGAATGCATAAGAGAAGAAAGTTATTCCTTTTTAGAACGTGTGTACAATGGCTCTCTCAACTTAATGTTGACTAATTTTATCAAAGAGGGAGAGCTTACTGAAGACGAAATTGATGAGCTCAAAAAGATATTAGATCAGAAGAAATCAGAATAATAAGTAAAATTAAAGAGTAAGCAGGTGGCTATATAGTATGGAACTAATTCAAAACGTATTTTCATGGGTAGTGCAAACCTCCATAATAGCGAG
>JAAYHV010000026.1 GCA_012744355.1 Clostridiales bacterium | reverse complement strand
TCTCGCAGTATCCTGCCACTTGAGAACAAAGACAAAGAATACGACTGTAATCACAGAGTTTTATGAAAAGAAAAAGCAACAAGGGAAACCACATAGGGTCGCACAAGTTGCTTCGCTGAATAAATTAATAAAAGTAATTTATTCGGTGTCTATAAATAAGACTATCTTCGAATAAGATAATCCTATTATACAACAAAAATCAAAAAAGTTCGATAAATTCGTTCTTTTCGTTATGTACTTAAGAACAGATATTCATCCAAATTTAGTGCTTGACTTTTATTAACTAATTTTTATTATACTAGTCGGGGTATGTCTATGGGAACTAGTCAATAAGAGTAAGGGTGTTAAGTTGGATAGGAAAATTATCAAACTGATGAAGAAAGTAATCAGCACGTGAGTATAGGTACACTATGTGACATTAGCAGTTTTAACGGTATCGGTAATCGTCGTTTATCTCGTTGAATTTCATTTAATCTAATTAAAAGACTCAGTATTTAAGCTTTTCGCTGACTTACTGAGTCTTTTGCATTATTTAAAAATAGTGACTAAAGCTTGAATAGCTTGATCAATTTCATCAAGCTCTAACCCTCCATAACCTAAAATATAACTTTTGTCGAACCGGTTCTTTAATTTAGCGTAGTGGTTGACCGGTTGTAAGCGGATCTTATTTTCAGCTAGCCTAGTTTGAATCACGTCAGTCGGTGGAATCTCACTCTCAATGTCAATAATAAAGAAAAGTCCAGCCCCTGCTTCCTTAATGGTTAGGGGTAGTTGGGTTCGGTTCAGCGCTGCTAGAACCGCTTTTTCCTTACGACGGTAATTAGTCCGCAGGCTATTAATATATTTAGGAAAATGGACAGAATTGAGAAAATCAGCCATTAAATATTGCTCAAAGCTGGAAATATCACTGGTTTTTAATTTAGCTTGATGGAATTTTTTCATTAAATGATCGGGTAAAACTAAATAAGACATCTTAAAAATTGACCCCATACTTTGACGAAAGGCCCCTAATAAAATGACTCGCTCTTGGTCGTCTAGGCTAGTCAAAGCAGGAACAGGACGGCCCTTAAGGCGGAACTCATTATAGTAGTCATTTTCAATAATATAACGGTTTTCTGCCTGATAGGCCCATTTTAATAAGCGCTGACGTCGACGCATCCCCATGATAATGCCAGTGGGAAACTGATGGTTGGGCGTAGTAATCGCGATGTTAGCTGAGGTAGTCTCCAAATCTTTAACTGAGAAACCATATTTATCAATCGGAATTCGAATAGCCTTTTGCTGATAGTCTGTAAAGAGATCTAAATTTTTATAATAGCCAGGATCTTCTAAGCCATAAATCGCATCATCTAATAAGGAATATAGAGTCTGTAAGCTAGCCGTATGACCAGCTGTAATGATGATATTGTCAGCTGAAGTTATCACTCCCCGGTATTTACGTAAATAATTAGCAATAGCCAAGCGTAAAGAGAGAGCACCCAAATCATCTTTTAAATTACAATTAACCACGCTTCTTGCTAGAGCTTCGGGTGCATACTGCAATAATTGCTTGGGATTTAAAGTAGACATATCACGGTTGGCAAAGTGAAAATCATAAGTATATGGGCTGGCTTCACTTACTTTAGAATGCTCATGTTTTATCGGCTTTGTCTCAATTTCCTCAGAGGGCAACATATCAATTTCTAGTAAATCCACATAATAACCAGATCTTTCCCTCGGCACTATATAGCCTTCATCAGTCAGTTGGTCATAAGCATTAATGACCGTATTAAGGCTGACCTTTAAATGGTCTGCCAAGGCCCGACGTGAGGGTAGTTGGTCACCACTTTTTAAATGTCCTTGGGCAATTTGCCGGATGACTTCATCGACTATTTGTAAGTAGAGGTGTTGGTCTTCGTTAAAGTTCACAGTAATCATCCTTTTCCTCCTCTCGTTTTATCCATTATACAATAAAAAAACTATTTGGACCCATAAAAATATCTGTTTTTGCATCTTAAGAAAAATCCAAAAGACTGTTAAAGTGTAGACAGTATTTATAAAGGAGCAATCAAAATGAAATTATCAATCGAAGAAGTACATAAACAATTAGCTGGTGGCGTCATCATGGACGTGGTAAATGTGGAACAAGCTAAAATTGCTGAAGCAGCTGGTGCCGTAGCGGTCATGGCTTTAGAAAGAGTTCCTGCAGACATTCGAGCTGCTGGTGGTATTAGTCGGATGAGTGACCCTCAAATGATAAAAGAAATTCAAGCAGTAGTTTCTATACCAGTCATGGCGAAAGTCAGAATTGGTCATTTTGTCGAAGCTCAAATTTTAGAAAGTTTACAAGTTGACTATATTGATGAGTCAGAAGTCTTATCAGTAGCTGATCATGTTTATCATATTGATAAACAACCATTTGAGACACCTTTCGTTTGTGGAGCTAGAGATTTAGGTGAAGCTTTACGCCGTATTCAAGAAGGGGCTAAAATGATTCGTACTAAAGGTGAAGCAGGAACGGGGGATGTCAGTCAAGCGGTTAGTCACTTAAGAAAAATCCATGAACAAATCCGCTATGTGGCTTCGTTACAAGATGATGAGCTCTTTAACCAAGCTAAGGAATTAGGCGTCTCTTATGATTTATTAAAGCGAGTCCATGATACTGGTAAATTACCTGTGTTGAACTTTTCAGCTGGCGGGGTGGC
>JAAYHV010000025.1 GCA_012744355.1 Clostridiales bacterium | reverse complement strand
TATTCTGTTTCGCCTAAGATTTTCAACACGTCCTCTATACCTTTGGAATCTACCATTCTTTCAATCACTGCCATTGAAAGGAGTCTAGTTTCGAGGACTCTGGTTCTAACTACAGCCTGGGTATATTCCATTCTGTCCATGAAGTCACTCCTATTCTTTAAAAAGACTTTTGGCTATTTCTGTTTCAAGTTCATCCCTATACTGTTCTATCAAAGATTCAAAGGTATAGTTCAATCTTGTGCCTTTGCCCTGAATCGAAAAGCCAGATTCAACAAATTCATCATCTGATACTTTAATATCGAGGCCTAATTCTTCGACTTTTGATTTCATCGCTTCTTGAACTATTATGCTTTCTCCACCTTCAAACTTAATGGATTTTATTTTGGATTGTAGGTATGATACATACTTATCTGCATTAAAATTCTTCAGTCTTTCATTAGCCGTATCGAAACTTCTGCCAATAACTTCTTGTTTAGCTTCCAGCTTTTTATTTCTAGCCTTAAGCTCTGCATTAGAAATTGTTCTTTCTCGAAGAAGGTTAGCTTCCGAATTAGCTCTACTTAGCATTCTTTTCTTTTCTTCTTCTGCTTCCCTCGTTTTAGAATCAATTATTTTTTCGTTAGCTTTTTTTGATTCCTTCTCTATAATACTTGCCTGGCTTTTTGCCTCTTCAATTATTTTTTGTGTTAGATTTTCTAAATTTGACATCATTTCATATCCTTACCTTATTTAGAAAGCCACCGCATTTGCAATTATCAGATACATAACAAAAGCTAATAGCGCATAGGTTTCAACCATAACTGCGTATATTATTCCTTTTGTTTGTTGTTCTTCATTCTTTGCAAGTATTGAAATCCCTGCTGCTGCTGCTTTACCCTGAGCTATAGCTGAACCCCACCCTACAAAACCTACTGGTAGGGAAGCTGCGAACAGATACATCCCTTGTGCCAAAGACATATCGACGCTTAAATTTCCTATTATTATCAATCCGACAACAAAACCATATAGGCCTTGTGTACCGGGTAAAAGTTGGAAAACTAAGGATTTACCAAATTTTTCTGGTTCCTCAATAATTAAGCCTGCTGCTGCTTGACCAACAATTCCTATTCCTGTTGCGGACCCTATACCTGAAAACATTACTGCAAAAGCAACTCCAAGTCCTCCGAAAACTACTCCGCCATTTGCTACTAAAAATTCTGAAAATGTCATTTACATTTCCTCCCAACATTTTAAATTAATATACTCTGATTTGTTTCTAAATAAATTAAATTTCTTCCCTCCGCCTTCGTAGAATTTACCAAAAAATTCTACATATATGAGTCTTGCAGAGTGAACGTACGCTCCTAATAAAGTTAGAAAAATATTCAAAGATTGTCCAAATACTATTACAACAATTCCAAACACTACTCCTAACACCCCAGTTTCAAATAACATGCGTGCTATCATATTTACAGCCGCTGCTATAAATCCTGAGGAAAGTCCTAAGGCCATAAGCCTTGTATAGGAAACAAAGTCTCCAATGTATCCCGAAATGCCATATAGCTCGTATAATCCAACTGCTACTTTGCCTCCAACGCTCTTTGCATTTCTACCACCAGTTATTACTATTCCTACTAAACCAGCTATCATAAGCCATTTAGCCCCAGTGTTAAGCATGTCTGAGACAGGAAAGAACATGGTTAAACCAAAGACAATTGCCCCGATTAATGCCATAAACCAAACTCCTGCTTCTGCAAGTGCATCTAGGTATCGACCATCTCTTATGCGCATATAACCGCAAATACCTATACCAAAGAATAGATGTACTACACCTATTATTATGGCTGCTATCATTATACCTTGATAATCCTCTGCAGGATTTACCAACCCTTTTATAGGTATCAGGTCTCCAAAAAAAGATCCATATAATGCGCCAAAAGCTATTACAGAGAAACTCAAGTAAAAGAAGAACTTTACAAATTGTTTTTTAGTTTCATCTAAATTTGCTTTTTTTAGAGCAAAGGTTGTTGCCACTAGCATTATAAGACCATATGCTATGTCTCCAGCCATCATTCCAAAGAAGCCTAAATAGAATGGTGCCATCAATGGTGTTGGATCTAACTCATTATATCTAGGTACGGCGTACATGGTTGTTAATGACTCAAAAGCTTTACCAGCCTTAGAGTTTTTAAGTAATACCGGTACCTCTATATCGTCCTTTTCTGCTTCTTTTGTTTCCATATAATAAGCTTGTGGATTGGAGCTCTCAATCGCCTCTATAAAATCGCTTTCCATGTCCGTTGGTATATAACCTTGAATCATGTTAATGCTTTCTGTAGCAAGAAAATTTTCTGAAGCATATAGTCTAAGCTTTTTGTTCATTAGATATTCGTATACAACCTTTAAATCCTTAAGGTGATTCATCTTATCCTTTATGCGACTCTCAACTTTTTCCTTTTCTTCTGCTATACGTTCTAATTTCTCGTCTATCAATCTAATTTCTTCCTTAGGTGTACCCTCTCCCTTTAGATCTATAATAGAAAAGCTGTTGCTTTTTAATATCTCATACAGTTCTTCTGATTCATCCTTCGATGTTAACGAAAAAATATATACATTTTCATCATCTTCGAATATGCTTTCCACATAAGAATATTTTAAATCCACTATATCTTCTTTTAACTTTATTGCTATTTTTTTAGGTACTGTTCCTAGAAAGACTTCTGACTGTTCGAAAGACCTTAAATCTTTTATAGGGCTTTCTAACCTTACCCAATGTCCCAGTTCTTCTTTTAAGTCAGTTAGTTTTTTCTCTTCTTCGTAGAACCTGTTTGCTTCTGATGAAAGCTTATCAAGTTCTTCTAATATAGGAAAACAGTCTATATTAAAAGCTTTCTCCTCGAGTTCTTTAAACGTGAAGTTTGGTTTTCCCTCTATCAAGGCTTTTATACCTGTTTGCTCTATATGATACTTCGACAGTATATTTATGCCTTGTCTAGTTTTAGAAATTTCTTCTTCTACTTCTAGTATGCTTTCAGGAACTGTTACGTTCGTAAGCCCTTCTTCTTTTAATTCTACATCCTCATCAAGATTAGTAAAATGAACATATTCAAATTTTTGAAGCTCACGGAGAAGGTTATCCTTGTCAGAATCAAAAGCAAATAGGTTGAAATTACTCATTTTAACTATTGCCATCTGTACTCACAATCCTCTCAATAATAATCTTAACTGCCGATTCTATATCCTCATCGGTCATTAAAGTTATCTTTTCTGCTTCGCCTAATCCTTTAGTAATAATTGGTTCGGATAAAGCTTTGGCTTCTGATAAAGCCTTTTCTTTTATTCTTTCTCCTCCTTCTATCGCATCCTTTATAACTTCCTGATATTTTTTATCAGCTGTGGTTACGGCATCTTTTTTTGATTCGACAGAATTTTGTTTTGCTTTTGCTAAAACTTCTTTAGCTTCTTCTTCTGCTGTTTTTACAGCTTGTATAGCTTCTTTTGCCATTGCTTCACCACCTTTATCATTAAACATTATAGCAACTTTTCTGTTTAAACTATACATACAAATGTTTTTACTTTTACAAGTTTATTTCTTTAAATAGAGTTTTGTTATTTTTTCTTGTCTAATGTATACCCTATTACATATACTTTAATCGTTTTTTTAGCAATTATGTTCTATCAAAACGAAACTTATAAATAATAACTTACTACTCATAATACACCAACATTCTATTAGTTGCAAGTTCCAATACTTAAATTTGGAATAATTCACACAAAGCTCTTGCTTAATTAGTTTTTTGCATGAGTTTTGTAACAAAATGCATTCCTCTCTTTAATTTCTTATATAATTCCTGTTTTTTTCTATGTTTTCTGCTTTTAGAAATTTACTGTGAATCACAGATCATCATCTGCTCAAAATTTTTGATGGGTTGCCCAACTTGGCTTTTGAGCGCATCAAAAACCCCTGAACATGAAATTCATATTCAGGGGTTTATTCTCAATCCGAAACACCTTTATCAAAAGGAGGTTGTATGTTTATTTGTTTCTTACTTAATGTTTTTTAAAATATAGTTAGTAATTTCTTCGCATTTTCTTCCGCTGGGAAGTCCGGTAACAATTATACCTTCTGATGAAGCACCATCAAGGGCGTGCTCTAAAAGTATGGCTTTAGAAGCATATCCTATATGCCTGAGCATCATGACAACCGCTCTTAATATGCTAGAAGGATTTGCATATTCAGTTAGGCCTTCTTCAACCATTCTTGGCGCGCTTCCGTGTATGGCTTCAAACATTGCAAATCCATTTCCAATATTCGCGCTACCCGCCGTACCCACTCCTCCTTGAAGCTGAGCTGCTTCATCAGTAATTATGTCTCCATATAAATTAGGAAGAATAAGCACTTCGAAGTCTTTGTTTATTTCATCATTGATTAAGTTAGCCGCCATAATATCTACGTACCAACTATCAACAGATATTTCAGGGTACTCGCTACCGACTTCTTTGCATAATTTTAAAAATTTACCATCTGTTTTCTTCATAATGTTTGCTTTAGTAATTATGGAGACCTTTTTTTTGCCATTAGCCTTTGCGTATTCAAAGGCAAGACGAGCTATCCTCTTGGTGCCTTCTTCAGTAGTTACTTTAAAGTCAAATGCTAGCGAATCTTTTATCTCTATACCTTGGCTACCAAGTGCATATTCACCTTCGGTGTTTTCTCTGAAAAAGGTCCAATCGATTTTTTTCTCAGGTATTATCACAGGCCTAAGATTAGCATATAAATCTAGAGTTTTTCTTAAAAATACATTTGCACTTTCTAAATTAGGCGTGCTACTCTCTGAGCTTGGAGTAGTGGTCGGCCCTTTTAAAAGAACATCACATTTTTTTATTTCCGCTAAAATATCAGCAGGAACTGTTTCTCCAGCCTCTAATCTGTTTTCGATGTTAAAACCTTTAATTTCTTTGATCTCAATGTCTTCTCCTTGAAGCAAAACATCCAAAACCTTTCTTGCTGAATTAGTAATAGTAGGACCTATCCCATCTCCATCACATATTCCAATAACCTTGAATTCCTTATTTTCTTTTGGCTGATTTTTTATATTTTCATTTCTTTCGATTTGTGTTCTAAGTAGTTCTTCAAATTTATTAACCGCTTCTATTATTTCTGCCTCACGATTATTACTCATTGCTCTTTCCTCCAGTGTACTTAAGAAGTCCTCCTGCTAATAGGATTGCCTTCTGTCTAGGTGCCAACTCCATATTTAGCTTGAATTTATCACCAGTTTTAGTATTAATGGCAAATGTATGATCTGAATTTAAGTCTTTTTTTAATCCTTGAAGCCTGATTACATCACCTTCGTTTAGCTTATCATAATCACTAGGATCGTCAAAAACTAATGGTATTATGCCTGCATTAACTAGGTTAGCAGCATGTATTCTAGCAAAGCTTTTCGCTATTACCCCGTTTACACCAAGATAAAGCGGTACTAAAGCAGCGTGTTCTCTGGAGGAACCTTGTCCGTAATTAGATCCACCTACAATAAAACCCTTGCCTTTTGAAATAGCTCTTTCAGCAAATGTCTCATCGCACACTTCAAAACAGTATCTTGATAAATACGGTATATTTGATCTATACGGAAGTATTTTCGCACCTGCTGGCATTATGTGGTCAGTAGTAATATTGTCCTCTACCTTTAGCAGTATTTCAGCTTCAATCTGATCTTCTAAGGGCATCGTTTCAGGGAACTCTTTAATATTAGGTCCCCTTCTGATCTCGGCTGTTTTTGCTTCCTCGTCGCTTAGAGGTGGAATAATCCCGCTATCGTTTACAGTAAATGATTTAGGCATAATTATGTCTAAATTTGTATCATTGTCTATGGGATTATCAAAGTATCCTTTAAGCGCTGAATAAGCTGCAGTTTCAGGGCTTACTAAATATATCTGTCCGTCTTTTGTGCCAGATCTACCTTCAAAATTTCTATTAAATGTTCTGAGACTGACTCCATTAGAACTTGGAGAAAAACCCATTCCAATACAAGGTCCACAAGCACATTCAAGAATTCTTGCTCCTGCATCTATTAAGTCTTTTAGGTCCCCACTCTCTGAAAGCATTGAAAGAACCTGCCTTGAGCCAGGCGAAATAGATAAACTAACTCCGTCTGCTATTGTTTTTCCCTTAAGAATTTTGGCAACCTTCATCATATCAAAAAGTGATGAATTTGTGCATGAACCTATGCAAACTTGATCCACCTTAATATCCTTAAGCTCAGATATGGGTTTAACATTGTCTGGACTATGAGGGCAAGCAGCAAGTGGCTCTAATTTATTTAAATCTACTGTGTATTCTTCGTCATACTTAGCGTCTTCATCACTAGCTAGAGAAATATAGTCATCCTCTCTATTTTGAGCTTTTAAAAATGCTTTTGTAACCTCATCTGATGGGAATATTGAAGTGGTAGCACCTAGTTCGGCTCCCATATTTGTTATCGTAGCCCTTTCTGGAATCGTAAGTGATTTTATTCCTTCTCCTGCATATTCGACTATAGCTCCAACGCCACCTTTTACAGATAGCATCCTTAAAACTTCTAGAATTATATCCTTAGCACTTACTCCCATGCTAAGAGAACCTTTTAAATTTATTTTAATCATTCTAGGCATTGGAATATTGTATGCGCCTCCGCCCATAGCGACAGCCACATCCATTCCGCCTGCACCAATTGCAAGCATTCCAATTCCTCCACCCGTTGGCGTATGAGAGTCAGAACCTATTAAGGTCTTTCCCGGAGCTCCAAATCTTTCATAATGCACTTGGTGGCATATTCCGTTACCTGGTCTTGAATAGTATATGCCATACTTTGCGCATACACTTTGAATATATCTGTGGTCATCGGCATTTTCAAAACCCGATTGCAGCGTATTGTGATCCACATAAGCTACGGATTTTTCTGTTCTTACTTTTGGAATTCCCATGGTTTCAAATTCAAGGTATGCCATAGTTCCTGTTGCATCCTGGGTAAGAGTTTGGTCAATTCTTATACCTATCTCCTCACCTTTTATCATTTGTCCAGAAATTAAATGCTTCTCAATTATCTTTTCAGCAATTGTTTGTCCCATTAATGCTACTCCTCTATTTCATTTATACAATAATCATTTACTAATTTTTCTAATTCTTCATCGCTGATTACGGAAGATCTGCCACTTTGGTATTCAGCGTCAATCCAGAGTTTTACGTATTTTACAAGATCGCTATTTTTATTGACTTGTCTACTTTCTTCAAAGTGGTATCTATCATTAACCCAGCACGCTATTCCTGCTAATCCTGAGTTTTGATTAACCGATACTCTAGGTGGTCTTTTAAGAAGTTTTTCCGTGTCAAATATGTTATATATCTCTTCATCTTTAAGCAATCCATCAGCATGGATCCCAGCTCTAGTTACGTTGAAATTTTCTCCTACAAAAGGTGTTTGTGGCGGAATCTTGTAGCCTATTACATTTTCATAATATCTAGCTATATCTGTAATAACTGTTGTGTCCATTCCATCTAATGTTCCTTTTATTTGTCCGTATTCAAACACCATAGCCTCAAGAGGAACATTTCCTGTTCTTTCTCCTATTCCAAACAGTGTGCAATTTACTGCCGATGCTCCATATAACCAAGCTGTTGCCGCATTTGTTACTGCTTTATAGAAATCGTTATGCCCATGCCACTCTATCATTTCACTTGGAACACCTGCATAATGCTGAAGCCCGTATATTATACCTGGAACACTTCTAGGAAGGGTTGTGCCGTTATATGGAACACCATATCCAAGAGTATCACAAGCCCTTATTTTAACTGGCATGTTTGCCTGCTCTGAGAGTTTAGTTATCTCTTCTATGAACGGCACCACAAAGCCATAAAAATCAGCTCTTGTGATATCCTCTAAATGACATCTTGGAATAACTCCAGCTTCAAAAGAATCGTAAATTACCGAAAGGTAGTGATCCATCGCTTGTTTTCTTGTCAAACCCAGTTTATTAAATATATGATAATCAGAACAACTAACCAGTATCCCTGTTTCCTTGACACCTATGTCATGTACTAGTTTGAAGTCTTCTTTCTTTGCTCTAATCCACGTGGTAATCTCGGGAAATTCTAGACCTAGCTCCATGCATTTATGTATAGCTGCTTTATCTCTATCGCTATAAACAAAAAATTCTGTTTGCCTAATAATACCTTGAGGTCCTGATAACTTAGACATCATTTTATATATTTCAACTATTTGCTCTACTGTATACGGTTCTCTTGATTGTTGCCCGTCTCTAAAAGTAGTGTCTGTTATCCAGATGTCCTTAGGCATCCCTAAAGGATTTCGTCTAAAGTTAAACGAAGTTTTAGGCACTGTTGAATATTCAAAAAACTCTCTATATAGATTAGGTTCCTCTACATCTTGAAAGGCATATTTGTAATGGTCCTCTTCTAAAAGATTGCTGTGATGATTCATTGCTATTTTCATAATCATTCCCCCTTTTTGCGGATTGTATATTTGTATACAAGTATTATAGTATTTAATCTGCTTTTAGTCAACAGGTTTATCACTTTAATTTGCTAAATCGTTATTCTTTACTCGTTTTATTATATTAAAAAACCGAACCTTCGGTTCGGCTTGGTTCGGCTTTGGCTTATCTCTCAGTCCATGCTGCTCTGTCCGTAAAGATTAAAACATCATCTTTGACATCTATATATCCGCTTTTTATCTCGGCATATCTATATTCATTTTTACCGGGCATCTGTATTTTCATTTTACCTTCCACTAAAAGCTTAGTCGCGTAAACGTGATTAGCCATAAAACCCTCATACCCAGAAACGGTCTTTACCATAACCATTTCAACTTCATCATTAAAAAAGTGTTTAGTGGGGGTGACAATTTCCAAGCGAAAAGACTTACTCATGTCTACTCATCGACCTTTCTTCATATCTTTTAACGACATCATCTATACCACCCACAAAGAGGAATAACTCTTCTGGTACATCATCATGTCTTCCTTCTATAATCTCTTTAAAACTTCTTATTGTTTCTTTAAGAGGTACGTATTTAGCAGGTATTCCTGTGAACTGCTCCGCCACTCCAAAAGGTTGGGATAAAAATCTTTGAATTTTTCTTGCTCTTGAAACAATAACCTTATCCTCTTCAGATAACTCGTCCATACCAAGTATCGCAATTATATCTTGTAGTTCTTTATACTTCTGGAGTACTTCTTGCACTCCTCTTGCTACGTTATAGTGTTCTTCTCCTACAATTCTAGGGTCCATGATCTTAGATGTGGACTCAAGAGGGTCTACCGCAGGATAGATTCCGAGCTCTGTTATCGCACGCGATAATACTGTTGTCGCGTCTAAATGGGCAAAAGTCGTTGCCGGTGCTGGATCAGTTAAGTCATCGGCAGGTACATAAACTGCTTGGACAGAAGTTATAGAACCATTATGCGTTGAAGTAATCCTCTCCTGCAATTCTCCCATTTCAGTAGCAAGCGTTGGCTGATAGCCTACTGCAGATGGTATACGGCCAAGCAATGCTGATACTTCTGCTCCCGCTTGCGAAAATCTATAAATATTATCAATAAATAAAAGTACATCTTTCTTCTCTTCATCTCTAAAGTATTCTGCCATAGTAAGGGCAGTTAAGGCAACTCTCATTCTAGCTCCAGGTGGCTCATTCATCTGCCCAAAAACCATTGCAGTTTTTGCTAGTACTCCTGAAGCAATCATCTCGTAATAAAGATCATTTCCTTCTCTTGTACGCTCGCCTACGCCTGCAAAAACAGAAGTCCCACCGTATTCGGTACCTATATTTCTTATGAGCTCTTGTATAAGTATTGTTTTACCTACTCCAGCTCCTCCGAATAAACCGACCTTACCACCTTTTGTATATGGTGCAATTAAATCTACTACTTTTATACCAGTTTCAAATATTTCAGTTGAGGTACTCTGCTCCGCAAAGCTAGGTGGGTCATTGTGAATAGATGCTCTTTTAGCAGTTTCAATTTTCCCTTTGCCATCTATCGGTTCCCCTAAAACATTAAACATTCTTCCTAAAACTTCAGGGCCTATGGGTACTTCAATAGGTTTTCCTGTATCGGTGGCTTCCATACCTCTTCTAAGACCGTTAGTTGATGATAACGATATACATCTGACTTCATCATCACCTATATGTTGAGTTACTTCTGCTACTATTTTTTTGCCCTCGTTATAAAGTACGATAGCATTTAACAAAGCCGGTAATTCATTTTCATTAAACTTTATATCTAACACCGGCCCTATTATCTGGTGTACTTTTCCTATATGCATATCATCCTCCTATATTGATGCTTCTGAACCAGCTACAACCTCTATTAATTCGTTTGTAATAGCTTCTTGTCTTGCCCTATTATAGTATAGAGATAGTTCTTTCAGAATGTCTTCGGCATTATTTGTTGCGCTTTCCATTGAATTCCTTCTTGCTGCTTCTTCGCAGGTTCTGGATTCAATTATACTACCATGCAGGCTTATTTCCATGTATTTCGGTATCAAGTAGTGTAAGACTTCAACCGCTGACGGATCATATTCTACTTCATGAGAATATTCAAAAGTCACAGGAACATGCTCCTCCTTCATCGCAGCTTCTAAATCAAATGGCAGCATTCTTTCACATCTCACTTCTTGTTTGATGCCATTGACAAATTCGGTGTATATGAGCTTAACCTCATCTATCTTTCCTTTTTCAAATCTTTCTAAAATCGGGGTTATTATATCTCTTACATCATTTACCGTCATGTCTTCTTGAGGTTCTAAATATTTATAAGTAATTTTAGCTCCTCTTCTATTAAAATGTTCATAGCCTTTGCTTCCTATAGCAATTATTTCTTTTCTTCCTGGATCATCATCCATCTCTTTTTCCAAGAGATGAATTAGGTTCTTATTAAATCCGCCACAAAGTCCACGATTACCTGTAATAAGGATATAACAAATACGTTCTATACTATCAGTAGTTCTCTCATATGAAGTTACTATACCTTGATTTTGTTCATGATAAATAATGCTGGCAATTGTACTTCTTATATAATGCAAATATCCTTTGGAAGCATCGTAGGCCAACTTTGCTTTACGAAATTTTGCGGCAGAAACAAGCTTCATGGCAGCAGTGATATGTTTAGTACCTCTTATACTTAACATTCTCCTACTTATGGCTTGTAAATCATTACTCATTAATATACCTCTTCAATACCCTTAAGAAACTTATTTCTATATTTAGTCAAACCTTCTACAAGCAACCTCTCAGCGTGCTCAGAAAGTTCTCCTGTCTTGACGATCTCTTCACCTATTTCAAAATATGAGCGGTCCATAAATTCGATTAAACCAGTTTCAAATTCGCGTAACTTTTTAACTGGTACCTCGTCTATATAATGGTTAACTGCAGCATAAAATATAAGTATCTGATGTTCCACGTTAAGCGGCTTATACTGTGACTGTTTTAATAGCTCCATGAGCATTCTTCCATGGTCTAGTCTATTTTTTGTGTCAGCATCTACATCGGCACCAAATTGCGCAAAACTAGCGAGCTCTCTATACTGAGCAAGTTCGAGCTTAATTTTACTTGATACTTTTTTCATTGCCTTAAGTTGCGCATTACCTCCTACACGAGACACTGATATACCAGCATTTATAGCTGGTCGCTGGCCTGAGAAAAACAGCTGTGATTCTAGATATATCTGACCATCTGTAATTGATATTACATTAGTAGGTATATATGCCGATACATCTCCTGCCTGTGTTTCAATTATAGGTAGAGCTGTAATTGATCCACCACCTAATTCATCAGACAGCTTTGCGGCTCTTTCTAATAATCTGCTATGCAAATAGAAAACATCACCTGGATAAGCTTCTCTTCCTGGTGGTCTCCTTAAAAGAAGTGACATCTCGCGATAAGCTACAGCATGTTTTGACAAATCATCATAAACAATAAGTACATTCTTCCCATTGTACATAAACTCCTCTGCCATTGAGCAGCCAGAATAAGGTGCTATGTATTGAAGCGGTGCTGCATCGCTTGCTGTAGCTGATACTACAATAGAATACTTCATTGCACCAAAATCCTCTAGTGTTTGTACAAGCTGAGCTACGGTAGATCTCTTCTGGCCAATTGCAACGTAGATGCATATTATATCTTTACCTTTTTGATTTATAATAGTGTCTATTGCAATTGCGGTTTTACCTGTTTGTTTATCTCCTACAATTAATTCCCTTTGACCTTTTCCAATAGGAATCATCGCATCTATTGCTTTTATTCCCGTTTGTAAGGGTTCAAATACGGATTTTCTATCTAATACTTCAGGCGCTTCATTTTCTATGGGTCTAGTTTTTTCATTCCTGATTATACCTTTTCCATCTACAGGTTGCCCGAGAGCATTTACAACTCTACCTATCATGCAATCTCCAACTGGAACTTCCACTACTCTTCCTGTAGGTTTTACAATATCTCCTTCTTTAATACCCGCATCAGAACCAAGAATTACTGCACCTACATTATCCTCTTCAAGATTAAGCGCCATTCCGTAAACGTTTCCAGGGAATTCTAAAAGCTCGTCCGCCATGCAGTTAGGCAGTCCGTATACTCTAGCTATACCATCTCCTACTTCCATAACCGTACCGAAATCGGAGATTTCCACATTCTTATTGTAATTTTTTATCTGTTCTTTTATTATTGAACTTATTTCTTCTGCTCGTAATTTCAATTACTTTACCTATCCTTCTACTCATTTAAAAGTTCTTGTGACAAACCTCTGAGCCTGCTTTTTAAAGATGCATCGATTAATTTGCCTTCTACTAGAATTGATACACCACCAATTAATGTAGCGTCTAATTCATTTTCAAGCTTAACCCTAGTCTTTAACAAGTTTTCAGTTTCTTTTTCAAAGGCTTTAATCCTATCCTCGGTTAAAGGTCTAACAGAATAAATGACTCCCTTTGAAATCCCTTCATTATGAGATACTAGTTCATTGAATTCCTTAACAATTCCTTCAAAATTATAGAGTCTCCTCTTGTTTAATAATACATTTAAAAAATTATAACAAATATCTATTGTATTATTCTTAAAAATTTTATCAATTAATTTTCTTTTGTATGCAATTACCACTGATGGATTGCATAATATTTCCTTAAGATCTGGATTTTCTTTAAACACATCTCTTATTAGTTTTAATTCATCTCTAACTTCGAAAAGCAAGTCAACTTCTTTTGCGGCTAAATACATGGCGTTACTGTAAACTATCTCTACCGTTAATCCTGCCATTGTGCTTTACCTGCCTTTTCGATAATTCCATCAACTATATCATTGTGCTTTACATCATCTAATTCTCTTTCGATAATTTTTTCAGCAGCTAAAACCGCTAGTTGTGCGATTTCATTTCTCATTTCTTTTTCAGCATCTTCTTTTCTGTGTCTAACTTCGATTTCAGCTTTGGAAATTATTGATTTTGCTGAAGAATTAGCCTCTAAAATTATCTTTTCAGAAACCTCATTTGCTCTTTTCTTCGCATCACCAACAATCTTTCGTCCATCTTCTTCTATTCCACTAATTTTGTTATTATATTCTACAAGCTTTTTATCTGCAGTATTTCTTTTGTTATCAGCTTCATTCAAAGATCTCTGAATTGCTCGTTCTCTATTCACCATAAAATCGTGAACTTTTTCAAAAAAGAAGCGTTTTAGGATGAGATATAAAACAAGTACTGTTATCATTGAAAACAAAAGGTTCCAATTAAATTCAATTAACCCCTGGTTTAAAGTAACTTCCATAGTATTTCATCCTCCTTTCTTTTTCTTTGCTCCCGTTTATAGCTTTCCTGAAAGTATGATAGCTATTACGAAAGTCAGAACTCCCATAGTTTCCATGATAGCCATACCCACTATAAGTGTCGTTCTTATGTCCGCTGCTGCTTCAGGTTGTTTTGATATACCTTCAACGGCATTGCTTAAACTTTTACCCTGCCCCATAGCTATTCCAAATCCCACTAGCCCCATACAAATACCTATTGCTATTGCTATTGCTAATACATTCATTGTTACTCCTCCTTAGATAATATTAATTATTGTGAAATCATTCACATTATCAACTGTCTTGTTTACTAACATTTATTCCAATTCCTAGGAATATCATAGTTAGCAATGTAAATATAAACGTCTGTATAATTGGCTCAAATATATCAAAGAAACCATTTAGCGGCAGTACCAAGACTGCTCTTAAAAATGGAACTGTGCTAAAGTATGTGCTTAAATAAGTCATGAAATTAAGCCACAAATCTATAACAATAAGCCCTCCAAGTATGTTGCCAAACAAACGAAAACCAAGTGATATAGGAAGCGTCAAATCTTCCAGTATTTTTAGAGGCAGCATAAAGGGATACGGTTCGCACATATGTTTAATCTTCCCAAATAGCCCAAATTTTTTTACCTCTGAGAACTGTATTAATAAAAAGGTTAATATGGATAATGCAAATGTGACATTTACATCAGCTGTTATCGGTCTAAATCCAAATAGCCCTAGCATGCTTCCGCACATGCAAAAGGCGAAAACCGTTCCGATATAAGGTGCGTAACCCTCATTGCCGGTGCCCACATTTTCCTTGGTGAATTTATATATCCATCCTACTATAAGTTCGCTAAATATCTGCTTGCCTTTGGGAACTGTTTTTAAATTGCTGCCAAGCCATATGCCAAACACAGCTATTACTACTGCTACGATTACGCCAAACAAAAAGCTTTCGGTAAGAAATACTTTTCCGTCTCCAAATGTTACTATTATTCGTGCACCTAATTCATCAAAGTTCATCAGAAGTCCCCTTTCTATATAGTATTGTTAATGTTAGAGTTAAAATAACTACTCCTAATGCGTAGCCTGTCACCGCATATAAAGATATTTTATACATTATAAGTGCAGCCGACACGTACAATGCAAGTCTTACAAACTCGAGCATAGCTGCTACTGCTACATTTCCTTTACCCATTGCCCCGTTAATAACGATTTCCAACAAGAATATATTTATAAGAGCTACTATTATTCCGACAAATGAACCGAGAACAAAGGATTTGGGTTCATCTATAAATTTCACTGTAATTAAATCCATTATAGCAGTAATTCCAAGACCGATTGCTATCATCTTAACCTTATTTCCCATAGCGCTCCTTATTTATGATAACTCTCATTTCTATTTATTTTATAACTTCTGTAAATCTGTTCTAGAAGTATAACTCTAATCATTTGGTGCGTAAAAGTCATATTTGAAAATGACAATTTATAATTCGTCATTTTTTTGACATCTTCCGATATCCCTAAACTCCCACCAATAATAAAAGTTATATCATTTATCCCATCAATTGACAGTGTGTTTATTTTACTTGCTAATTTTTCTGAGCTCAAAAGCTCGCCCTCTATTTCTAATGTGACTATATATTCAGAAGGTTTTATATGCCTTGCTATGTCCTCTCCTTCTTTGATGATTACGTTTTGCTCATCTGCTTTAGAAGGGTTAGACGGCAACTTGCTTTCCTTAAGTTCAATAAGGTTTAGCTTGCAGTATTTACTGAGCCTTTTTGAATACTCATTAGCTGCATCAACCCAATATTTCTCTTTTAATTTACCTATACAAATTATCTTAATGTTCATTGTTCGCTCTGTAAAGTCTACTTGTTTTATTTTTGGTTGCTGTTTCAACGTTTATATCTTTACCAACTATAATATTGTTTTCTTCTAGTATATTTTTAACCGCTAATCTAGCATGCTCATACGTGTTATTCTCAGAACTAATATGTCCAAGTATTACCTCAAGTACTGTGCTTTTAACTCTTCTGCTCATAGCTTCACAAAGTGCATTTCCAGCCGTCTCATTGGACAGATGTCCAAAATCTCCAAGAATTCTTCTCTTTGTTTGATAAGGATATGAACCCATTTCAAGTATCCTGATTTCATGATTAGACTCTAAAAGCAAAATATCCGAATCGCACATTTCTGAAATCATCGCATTGGTTACTAGTCCTGTATCTGTCACTACAGTAATTTTATTTCCATCTTTTTCAAAGGAAAAGCCTATTGGTTCGGCAGCATCATGAGATAGACTAAAAGTTTTAACTGAGATATCTCCAACACAAAAAGATTCCCCAGCTGAAATTATTTGTTTTCGGTCACTTGGTAATTCCCCAATTCTGATCGAGCCTTCTTCTGTTCCTTTACTGCAATATACCTTAGCATTTTCAAAGGTCTTACAAGCTATTCTAATGCTTTTTACATGATCAGTGTGTTCATGTGTTATGAGGATACCTTTGATAAGATCAAAGGGTATTCGATAATCACCGAGTGCCTCTTTGATTTTTTTACCGCTTACTCCTACATCAAGAATTATTCCCACATTTTCTGTAAACAGAACATATGAATTGCCAGAGCTACTACTCGCAACAGAAAAAAACCCTAAACCCATTTTAATACCCCCATACCATTAACATATAGATTATAACACTAATCTTTACAAAGATATAGTTTTATTATTGCTTTTATCAGCTCTTAAAACTAACAAAATGCCAAATCATTAACTGTTTGACATTAGTTTAATATGCTCATTTATGCTCTATAACTTGTCAAAGTCTAATGTGTAAATCACGCCCCACATAAGAACCGTCTAATCCGTACACCATTATATATAGTCAAAATTTCCATACAAATCTTCTTCTTTATTGTATCTGACTATTGAGCTACAACATTATACGCCAGATTCAATATATTCACAAATCATAACCACTAGCTGACAAGGCCAGGTTTTTAAAAATTATCCATTATTTAATTGGCTTACAAATATACCAGTTAGCTCTCACACCCACATTAATGACTCTCACCTCTGAGAAACAGTTTTTCATCTCTGAAAAGCAGTCCTTCATCTCAGGCTCTGCATTCTTAATGAAATGAAAATAATCCCCGCCTTCCAGCCATTCTACAATTGTTGTCAGTATTGATCTTTTATTATTATAGTCGTGAATAATAACATAATTTCTTGTGATACGGCTCATTTCAGCATACATACGTTTTCTTTCTTCTTCCACTAATCCATGGGCTACATAGGATGCTATGGCAACATCAAAACTTTTTTGCTTAAAAGGCAATCCATCAAGTGCATTTGCTTGAATAAACTCTATCTCTTTATTTTCTGGTTTACTCATTGCAATGTTAAGCATTTTTATAACTGGATCTATCCCAGTCACATTCATACCCTTGTCTTTTAATACAGAGCAAAGTGCGCCAGTACCGCAGCCTGCATCAATGACAGTGTCAAAAGAAGAAATGTCCATTTCACTCTTAACGATTTCAACAGTACCTACATATCGTTTTTTCTGATAGTTATAAAAAAGGCCATAAATGGGCGCAATTAAATTAAAAAGCGCACTGCTTTTCTTTTCTCCCAAGTATAAACACCCCTTTCTCTCCATCTATCTGCACATTTGGAACTTTAATTTCCATGCAAAGGAACTATTAAAAATGACCGGAAACCCGGTCATTTTTATTTATGTTGTTATTTGCTATAGTCGTAGAAACCTTTACCAGACTTCCTACCTAGCAATCCGCCTCTTACCATTTTTCTTAGTAGAGGATGAGCTCTGTATTTTGAATCGCCAAACTCTTCATAAAGAACATCCATAATAGCTAGACATACATCTAGTCCAATTAAGTCTCCTAATTCTAAAGGTCCCATTGGATGATTTGCACCTAGCTTCATAGCCGAATCAATTCCCTCTGCGCTAGCTACTCCGTCAGCGAAAATTCCAACGCCTTCGTTAACTAATGGAATCAAAATCCTATTAACTACGAAACCTGGAGCTTCTTCAACTTCTACAGGAGTCTTTTTCAAATCTTTAGCTAGATTAACAATAGTTTCCATTGTCTCATCAGAAGTTGCAAGTCCTTTAATAATTTCAACCAGTTTCATCATTGGAACCGGATTAAAAAAATGCATTCCAATAATTTTATCAGGTCTTGATGTAGCTGTTGCGATTTCTGTTATTGATAGAGATGAAGTGTTTGTTGCAATAATTGTCCCAGGCTTGCATAATTCATCAAGCTCAGCAAACAATTTTTTCTTTGCCTCCATGTCTTCTGTAGCTGCTTCAATTACTAGATCTGCATCAGCAATAATATTAATGTCTGTAGAACCTTGAATCCTACCTAATATTTCTAATTTAGTATCTTCTGTAATTTTTTCCTTTTTAACTAGTCTATCAAGATTTTTAGTAACAGTAGCAAGTCCTCTTTCTATAGAAGATTCTCTTCTTGCTCTCATCACAACCTCATGACCGTCTGTTGCTAAAATTTGGATGATTCCAGCTCCCATAGTACCAGTTCCTAATACTCCAACTTTCATAATAAATATCCTCCTCTGTTGCCTATGTAATATATTGTTAATAAAATAACTAAACCTCAATATATTATAACACTTTATCTTTAATTGTAAAGACCTATTTTTTTGTTATATGTAATTATACTTGTTATCTTCAAATTCCAAATCAAACTTGCAAATACCTTTAAATCTACAGTATTCGCACTCTGTAGTATTACCTTTTCTTCTAAGTCTGACCGGTCTTAAATGTATTTCTCCTTCAATTATTCCTTTGCTTATTTTCTTAGCCGCTGCTATGGCTTCGCCTTGTAGCTTCTCAAAGGATTCTTTATCCATCGCTGCTTTCTTGCTAGATGGTTTCCATTTTTCTTCTTTTTTATCATACTTAACCTTTATTATACTGGAAGGTAGAATTTCTTGTTTTCCGTTAACTAAATCATTTATTACAGAATCCTCATCAACAAATAGCCCATCAAGTCTATACGCAGATTCATCGCTTAGAGTAATTTTATCGTTTAGCTCATCTTTTTTTATACCATCTGCTTTTAAAATGTTATCTTTAATTAGAAAGTAGAAAACGCCTGCTGCATCTCTTTTGTCTTCTTGGGCTGCCGCTAAATAAAGCATTAGCTGTAACTTGTAGCCTTGAGCTACTTCCTTGGCATTAAAACTCTCATTTCCAGTTTTATAATCGATTATTCTGATGGCGTTGCTACTTAAAACGTCAACTCTGTCAATTTTACCTTCTATACTTACTTGATCTTTGCCAGCATCTATAATCACTGGCTTGAATGCTCCATTCTTTGAGAACTTTTCTTCAAAGAACGCTTCATCAACATTGGAAGATTTCATTTGACAAATCATATTCCAAGAGGCACTTTTGCATATTTTTTTAATTCTTGATAATCTATACTCTTCTATGTTATTTGATTTCATAAGTCCATCACGATAATCATCAGAGAAACTATTTAGTAAATCCTCTACCATTATTTCGCATTCTTCTTTTGTAACATTCATCCACTTAGATTCATCGCTTGTTATTTTAATATTATCTTGCGTCAGATTTTTAGCTATCTTCATCAGGCATTCGTGATAAACATCTCCTATTTCTCTTCCGCTTGATTTAAACTCTCTTAACTCTTTAGGTCTTAAGCCGTAGCTGACAAAATGCTCAAAGGGACATCTAGTATATTTCTCTAGTCTAGAAGGGCTAAATGTGAATTCTCCTCCTTTAGTAAATAAGGTTTCAGTCAACTCTCTGCTTAAATTTTCTTTGCTGTTATCTTCGCTTAAACCTTTAACTACAGATTCCAGCCTTCGCTCTTCGTTTTGCATATACCAGTTATACACATCTGTCCACGTTTGATCTAATTCACCTTCAGGATTTTCTCTTATGTACTCTATAAGATGCCTAAGTGTGCTGAGCCTTCCATTTACCAAAAGTAAGCTTTCGCTGCCGTTTACTATGTCGTTTTCGGTCTTTAGCGCTGGGAGTACATATCTTACCTCTTCAACAATTTGAGAAGGTTTAAGTTCATTTCCCTCTTCGTCAGATAGTGAGTAGCTTAAAAAAAGTTTTTCAGTAGGCTTGGTAATGTTTCTATAAGCTGCCGCCAGTTCCTCTAAGACAAAATTTTCATCCGACTTTCCAAGATTATATCCCTCGCCAATTATCATTTCTTTTTCTGCTACTGAAAACAAGCCTTCAAGCTTCGGACTAAGAGGTAAAACCCCTTCGTTTAATCCAATGATCAATAGCGCTTTCACAGATCCAATTCGCGTTCTTTGGTTGCCGCCTAATACTATTTCATCTACAGTCGGAGGAATTACGCCTATTTTAACATTTTTTAAGCCGACTAAATATATATCTATGAATCTATCTAATTTGAATTCTTCATCACCTAATACTTGAGAAAGCTGGTTCATTACTTCAAAGGCAGTATTAAATATTTGTTTAGTTTCCAATGCTTCTTCAAAGTATCCTTCTTTTTCTTGCCACCTACTTAAATTGAATACTTCCTTATTAAACTCCAGTTCATCCACTAAATAGCTATAGTAATCTAGCACAAACTCAGAATATGAAGTACTATTTAAAACTAGTTTTTCAATTTTTAATAGCGGATTTACAATCTTTTGCCTAATTTGTTCCAGCTTTCCTAGCTCATCTTCTGAGTACTCAAAGCTACCGTATTTAATTTCTCTTTTCCACATGGAGCCCTTAATGTTATATTGCTTTGCATAGTTTTCAAAAGTCTCTATCTCTACATTCTCAATTCCGTAAAGACCTGTTTTGAGCATGGTAAATATGTCATCTGTTACGAACCCTCTATCTATGAACTTAAGCTGACTAATTATGTATCTAATAACAGGAGAGCTATTTATTTGTTTGGTTTCATCGTTGAATACATCCAGTCCGTATTCTTCAAAGGTTCTCCTTATAATAGAAGCTCTTTTATTTTCGTCGTTACAAATTATAGCAATATCTCTTAGTCTGTAGTTTTCATTTCTTAGAAGACCAAGTACATATGCCGCGGCACTTTCCGCTTCGTAATAAGGATTAGCAGCAGCGACCATTTTGATATTTTTTGTTTCTTCGTTCTTGTAGCTATCTAGTCTTTCGTTAAAAAGAGCTGATTCTAGTTTATTTAAATCATCTGCCTTTTCTATTATATATTCACTGTCTATCTTTTTAATTACGACCGAATCTAAATCAATTTTTATCGTGCTTATCAATTTATCTGATAACAAAAATTGTCTACCTGCTTTTGGGTCATCATCATAATTTAAAACTAGGTTTGTTCTTTTCGCAGAAATTGATAGCTGTTTAATGAGCTTTACCATGATAGGAGCCATGCTGTTAAATCCATATATCCATATTTCACTATCTTTTATCAACTTGGAGTTCGATATGGAGGTTATATAGCTTTCTATATAATCCTCATTATCCATATACTTGCCATCTAGCAGTTTCTCATATTCATTGAGTATTATACCTAGATCGTCTAATTTACGATTTAAAATACCGTGCTCTTCCACAGACTTTTTAAGGTCAATCAAAACATTTTTTGTCCCGTTGTTTTGTTTAAACTCCGAAATAAATTCGCAAACTAAGTCAATAAAAGCATTTTTATCTGTAAGTCCCTTAAAGGCACTTAGTTTGTCTTGATTGTCTTTTATTATTCTTCCCACTATCATGCGTCGCCCGTAGCTGTCAATCATTTGAGGTAGAGCTATGCCTTGCTCTCCTAGCAATCTTCTGCCAAGTCCCATTATTCCTGTTATTTCTATGTTTATTATGCTGCTACGTTTAAGGTACTTTAATGCCTGCTTTTCTGCAGTAAGTTTGTACTGATCTGGCACAACTACAAAAGCATTTTCTCCTAAATTATTATAGATAAATTTTTCATAATCAATGTTGCTTCGACCATAATAAACATTAAGCATTATATCACCTCTAAAAGTTCCATCGGTTTGTTAATAACGTACTTTGGTATAAACTCGCTAGGTAAGTTTTCTTGTCTATAAGCGACTCCCCAATTTACTAGCACTGAGTCTATTCCCGCACTATTTGCACATCCTATATCGAATCTAGTATCTCCAACCATTATGGTTTCGTCTTTTCTAACATTTAATTTTTTCAAAGCTATTAGTGCTGGCTCAGGTTTCGGTTTATGAATATTTGTATCATCACATGTTACAATTACATCAAAATAATCCAAAAGATCAAAACTCTTCAAATATTTCATCGTTGTGTTTCTAAGCCTTGAAGTAACAATACTAAGAAGCAAATCTCTATTCTTTAATTCATCAAGCAGCTTTACAATATCATCAAATATCTTAATTTGTTCATCAGAGTGAACTACTTGATATTCCCTGTATTTTTCTATGGCTAGACCCGTTTCCACATTAGGAAGCAAATTTTGCATAGAATACGTTAAAGTTTCTCCAAAGGTTTCATAGATTTCTTCTATGCTTCTTTCCTTTCCTTCAAAGTGTTTAAATGTGTGCTGCCATGAATTTAAGATCAAATCATTTGTATCCATTATGGTGCCATCAAAATCAAATATAATCGCTTTCTTTGTCATTTATTCATAATCCCTTCTATCAATCGAATCCTTCTTTAACTTTTCCGATATAAAGTAATCTAAATCGCCATCCATTACCGATGCTACATTACCCTTTTCCGCGCCTGTTCTATGATCTTTAACCATTGTATATGGCTGAAATACATATGAACGTATTTGCGCTCCCCAAGTTATTAGAGAAAAATCACCTTTTAAATCGTTTAGATTCTCTTTTTGCTCTTCTTCTTTTACCTTGGCAAGTTTTGCTATAAGTATCCTCATCGCAACTTCCTTGTTTTGATGCTGCGACCTTTCATTTTGGCATGTAACTACAATATTTGTTGGTACGTGAGTTATTCTAATTGCGGAATCTGTAGTATTAACATGCTGACCGCCTGCGCCGCTACTTCTATATGTATCTATTCTCAGATCTTCTGGATTAATATCAACAGTAAAGTCATCTTCGACTTGAGGAATTACCTCAAGAAGCGCAAAGGATGTTTGTCTTTTCCCCGCTGCATTAAATGGCGAAATTCTAACGAGTCTGTGAACGCCTTGTTCATTTCTTAAATATCCATAAGCGTTTTCTCCTTCAACCATAAGTGTTGCACTTTTAATTCCCGCTTCAGTGTCATCTTGATACTCAACTACGGTTGTCTTAAATCCTTTTTTATCGCAATACCTTGAATACATCCTAAAAAGCATTCCTGCCCAATCCATTGCATCCACGCCACCTGTTCCTGCATGAACTGAAATTATCGCATTGTTTTTGTCAAATTTTCCTTTGAGTAATGTTTTTATCCTTATTTCTTCTATTTTTTCTTTTAGAAGCTCTACTCGCTTTTCAAGTTCATCAGCTTCTTCTTTAGCTTCTTCGCTGTCATCTTCCATTATAATTTCAATCATATCATGGGCTTCAGTGATTCCATCTATTATGTAAGCGTACTCGTCTATAGAATCTTCAAGGCTTTTCTTTTCAATTAATAAGTCCTTTGCCTTATCAGGGTCGTTCCAAAGCTTGCTATCATTGACTTCTTCACTGAGGTTTTCTAACATCTGTCTTTTAGATGATACGTCAAAGAGACTCCTCTATTTCGTCAAATCTCAGCTTCATCTGCGATATGTCTAATTTTAAAATTTCAATATTTACCATTTGTTTTCCTTTCTAATAAAATAGAGGTCAACCTAAAGACCTCTATTGTTTGTTATAATCCCTTACCGCAGCAATTCTTATATTTTTTACCTGAACCACAAGGACATGGATCATTTCTTCCGACCTTTGGAGCATCTCTTCTAATTGTTTCTTGCTTATCAGCTTTGCTTTCCTTTGTAGCAGCTTTAGGTCCGTCTATCGTATTATTTGTGTAGTCTTCTTTTTTAGAGTCTCCAATGCTAACTACGCTTTTTCTCTTAACAGATGTGCTGATAGTAACATTGAAGCAATATTTAACAGTCTCTTCACGTATGTCTGCTATCATTTCATCAAACATCGCAAATCCTTCGCTGGCATATGCCATCGCAGGGTCTTGCTGGCCTAGTGCACGAAGTCCTATACCGCTTTTTAGTTGATCCATAGCATCTATGTGATCCATCCACCTATTGTCAACAACTCTAAGTAAAAGCATTCTTTCGACTTCACGCATGTGGTCTACGCCGACTTCATTTTCTTTGTCAACGTATAATCTTTCAAAGTCTCTATATATGTCTGCTTTAAGCTTAGCTTCCGTTAAATCTATTTTTTCTTCGTCTGAATAATTTAACAGACCTTCGTATCTTGGACAAATCTTGTTTAGACCCGATTCGATTTCTTCTAAATCCCATTCTTCAGGGTATTTAGATGCAGCAGTTACAACACCTACTATTCCATCAATTATCTCTACCGTCATCCCACTTATAAAGTCCCTTAGGTTTTCTCCGTTTAATACCATTCTACGCTGCTCATATATGATTTCTCTCTGTTTGTTCATAACATTATCATATTGGAGCACATACTTTCTGATACCAAAGTTTCGTCCCTCGACCTTTTTTTGAGCGTTTTCTATAGTTCTTGATAGAACTCCCGCTTCAATAGGTTCGTCTTCGTCTAAATTAGTGCGATTTATCAGTCCTTGCATTCTTTCGCCACCAAAGAGTCTCATCAAATCATCTTCCATACTTATATAGAATTGCGTTTTACCTGGGTCTCCTTGACGTCCAGAACGTCCACGCAGCTGATTGTCTATACGCCTTGATTCATGTCTCTCAGTACCTATAATCATAAGACCACCAAGTTCTTTGACGCGCTGCTGTTCTTCTTTTCTTTCTAATTTGAACTTATCTAAAAGCAACTCATATTTTTCTCTTGCTTCTATCATCTCTTCTTCATCAGATTTCTCAAACCCTTTGGCAAAGTTGATTTGCTCCTCAGTGTATTCCTCTTTCTTCATTTCTTTTAGTGCTTCAAAATCAGGATTACCTCCCAGTATGATATCCGTACCTCTACCAGCCATATTTGTAGCAATCGTAACCATACCCTGGCGACCTGCTTCAGCTACAATCTCGGCCTCTTTTTCATGCTGCTTAGCATTTAATACGTTATGCTTGACGCCTTTTTTATTTAGCATCTGGCTTATAAGTTCTGAGTTTTCTATAGAAATAGTACCAACTAGAACTGGTTGCCCTTTTTCGTTTGCCTCTATAACTTTATTAGTTATTGCTTTAAATTTAGACTTTTCATTTGTAAATACGGCATCTTGCATATCATCACGTACAATCGGCTTGTTAGTCGGAATAACGACTACATCCATGTTGTATATGTCTCTAAATTCCTCTTCTTCTGTCTTAGCAGTACCTGTCATGCCTGACAGTTTTTGGTACATCCTAAAATAGTTTTGGATAGTAACAGTAGCTAGGGTCTTTGATTCTGATCTTACAGACATACGTTCTTTAGCTTCTATAGCTTGATGTAATCCATTGCTATATCTTCTTCCAAACATTAAACGACCTGTAAACTCATCTACAATAATTATTTCACCGTCTTTAACAATATAGTCAACATCCCTTTTCATCATGGTGTTAGCCTTTAACGCTTGGATTACATGATGGTTTAATTCCATATTCTCAGGATCTGAAAAGTTATCAATTTTAAAGTTCTTTTCGCACTTGGTAATTCCCGCATCCGTAAGAGACACTTGGTTTTCTTTTTCTTCCACAAGATAGTCTTCTTCTTCGGTTAGGGATTTTATAAAGCTATTTGCCTTTTGATACATCGTGGTTGAATCCGTCCCTTTACCCGATATGATTAAAGGCGTTCTCGCCTCATCTACCAAGATAGAGTCGACTTCATCGACGATTGCAAAATTAAGTGGTCTTTGAGTTAAGTTTTCCTTATATAAAACCATATTATCTCTAAGGTAATCAAATCCAAATTCATTGTTGGTACCATATGTAATATCCGCTTTATAGGCCTCTTTTCGTTCTTCGCCTTCAACTCCATGTATTACGCAACCTACCGTTAATCCAAGAAAATTATATAGTCTTCCCATCCACTGAGCATCTCTTTTGGCAAGATAATCATTTACCGTTACTATGTGTACACCTTTGCCATCTATTGCGTTAAGATATGCAGCTAACGTAGCTACTAATGTTTTTCCTTCACCTGTTTTCATCTCAGAAATTCTGCCTTGGTGCAGTGTAACTCCTCCAATTAGCTGAACTCTAAAATGCTTCATTCCAAGGCTTCTCCATGCCGCTTCTCTGCATACGGCGAAAGCTTCAGGAAGCATTGCATCTATCTCTTCACCATTTTGATATCTATCTCTAAACTCTGTTGTTTTTGCTTTTAGCTGATCATCGCTAAGATTTTGCATGTCAACATCTAGGGCTTCTACCTTGTCTACTGTTGCGTCAATCTTTTTGATCTCTTTTGAATTAAGATCTCCAAAGATCTTCTCCATTAAACCCATTCGCGTTTCCCCTTTCTATTCCTCTTCCTCTTCAGGCTTATTCTCAAACTTAATGTTTACTTCCAAGGCTTTCTTTCCATCAGATTTAGTAACTATCACTTTGAAAATTTTGTGTTTACTTTCATAGACAAATTCATCTCCTACGCTAGGTAGTTTGTCTAGTTGTAGCACGACCCAACCATTTACAGTATTTGCATCTAAATCTTCTTCTTCCCCAAAAAAGTCGAACATTTTTTCAACATTTGCACTGCACGAAACTTTGTAACTGCCATTATATAGTCTTGTTATTTCCTTAGACTCTATGCTATCGTGTTCATCATAAATTTTTCCTACAAGCTCTTCTATTAAGTCTTCCATCGTTACAAGCCCAGCTGTCCCACCATACTCATCAACAACAACAGCGATATGTGTTTTATTTTCCTGCATCTTTTTAAGCAGTACTGCTGCTTTCATAGACCTAGCTACAAACACTACAGGCTTTACATAGTTTTGTATATCTTGATTTTCACCGATTACATAATTATGAAAATCCTTTTGATTAAGCACTCCAAGTATGTTGTCCAAATCGTCATCATAAACTGGCATTCTAGAAAATCCGGTGTCTAAAAACATTTGTCCGATTTCTTTAACTGCAGTTCCTATTTCTATTGCTTCTATTTCAACCCTTGGCGTTAAAACATCCCAAGCATCTATATCGCTAAACTCAATAGCGTTGGTTATTAGTTCTCCTTGCTCTTTATCTATGTTTCCACCGGTCTTCGCTTCTTCTACTATAGTTATTAATTCATCTTCTGTTATTCCTCTGTCCTTTGATACTTTGAAAATCTTAGTAATGAATTTCTTCCACTTTGAAAAAAGATAATTTATCGGAGTAAACAAAATTACAAGTATATTAATAAATGGTTGTGACCACATTGCAAATTTTTCTGGTTGTTCTTTTGCTATGTTTTTAGGAGATATTTCTCCAAATATAAGAACAACTATAGTTACCACTACAGTTGATATAGTAGGTCCGTAAGGTCCATACAAGTCAATAAACATTACTGTTGCTACTGCTGTCATAGCAATATTAACTAAATTATTACCAACCAAAATAGTTGATAGCAACTCATCATATCTCTCTTCGAGCATCAATACTTTTTTGGCTCTTTTATTGCCTCCGTTTACTAAATTCTTGAGCCTAATTCTATTAATAGAATTAAACGCAGTTTCAGTAGCTGAAAAATATGCTGAGAAAACCAGCAGTATTAATATTCCTATAATGTAGCTTGCTAATTGTCCATCTTCCATTTAAATTATTTTCCCTCCTAAAGCACATGACAAATCAATATATATTATACTATATAGCCATTAAGAATTAAAGTGTTGAATTTGTTTATTTAAACGTTTAAGCTGTAGTCCCTAACATCAAATTCATCTAGCTTGCTGTCTTTTTTTAAGTAAAGAGGGTGATGAGGATGACCTTTTATCGACCTCTTGCCAGCAGTATACCAGTCGGCCTCATATTTAACACCTATATCTATCATATCTTTAAGACAATACGAAAGATAATCTCTCTTTTCAATTATGGTTCCCCAGGCCGCCCAAAGGGACGGAGTGGAATTTTCAGTGTTTTTAAGTACATATTCAAAGGCCTTCATGTTTTGACAATGTAGGTATTTATTAAGTTCTTTTTCCATGTTATTTGGATCTGTAGCTCTATGAGCATATACATTGAACATTATGAACCCATCGTATCCATTATGACGTGAAATCCTATCTACTGATTTTAAAGTATTATCAAGTTGGTCGGGTTTTGCCGTCGAAGGGTTTATGCCTATACATATTAAGGGGTTCTTCCCTGTAGTTCCAAGTATGTATCTATAATTTCTGTATTCATTTGGTACGTATAACCACTTATTTACATCGTATTCTTCATTTTCCACCAAAGCTTGATGTAGCGCTAAGTCAAATTCACAGGCGGTTTTTGTAAGTATATTTTCTGTCATGTCAGCTCCTTGAAATTATCATAAAAAATCAGTTACAAATTCGATTAGATCCCATTAAAATTAAAATCTGTAGCATGAAGGCTAGGGGAATTTTCTCCCGCACCTATCCACATCATAGCTCCTTTTGTTTTCTTTAAGAAATATCCGTAATCTTCAGAAGTTTTAAGCACGTCCATATCATTTAAAATATAGTCATGAACCTCCGATATATATTTTATCTTTTCTACAATTTCGTCGTTATTAGAAGTTTCGGAAAACAAATCAGAGTACGCTATGTCAAATTTTAATCCATATTTATTCGCTTCTAAATCGACTCTTTTTTCTATATTTTCTTTAAGCTCATTTAACCTATTTCTATTTTCTTCAGCATGCTGAAAGAAAAGGTATATGTCCTTATCGGACCCAAAGCTTTCAACTTCCATAGCAAATGCAACTAGCGTATCCGCGTGACCGTCATGGCCACATTTATGAGATACTCCTCTTATCGCTGATGCATATGGCAAATCAATAGTTTCATCTATACTTGTCCCACCGGAATCCACTCTAAATCCTATGGCTTCACTTGGCTTTCCTGTATCGTATTTTGCATAAAACCAAGAACCTCTGCAAGTAATCTCAAGTTTAGTATTTTCTTGTTTTCGCCTCTTTACCCGATGGTTCTGCTAATTTATGTAATTCGCTTCTAAGCATTATGACTTTTTAAATCTCTCTTTTTCCAAGTTAAACTCCTATAATTAAGCGTATCACTTAATTATACTTTCTTTGCATTATTAAATCAACCCATTCTTTGTCACCCTTTATTAATTTCAGGTTGACAGCTATGATTGCCTCTGTTAAAATATCTTCACAAGGAGGCACGCTATGACAACAGATGAAAGAGTACTAATCGAACTTTTAAAAGATACTAGCCTAAGTTATATATCAGGGGAAGCTTTAGCCAAAGCCTTAAGTGTTAGCAGAAATTCAATTTGGAAAGCTATTGAAAAGCTTAAGAAAAAAGGATATTCAATTACTAGCGTTCGCGGCAAAGGCTATAAAATTAAGCCGGGATATGACGTTTTATCCAAAGGGATAATCAAAGGTGACGTCACTATCTTTGACAGTCTTCCTTCAACTAATGATTACATTAAACGTACTGATTATAAGGACTCCCCACAGATAGTAATTGCCAACGAACAGACTAAGGGCAAGGGACGATTAGGTAGATACTTCTTTTCTCCTAAAGGTGCCGGCATCTATATGTCATATTCATTTAAACCAAAGTTTATCCCTGAAGATACTATGCTTATAACGTGCGGAGTTGCAAATGTGGTACTTGACTCACTTTTAAACATATCAGGTGAAGAAACAAAGTTAAAATGGGTAAATGATATTTTTCTAAACGGAAAAAAAATATGCGGTATTTTAACCGAGGGTGAATTCAATTTGGAGAATAATCTTTTCGATAGAATTATTATCGGAATAGGAATAAACTGTTTCCCTTCTGAAGTTCCTGATGATTTAAAAGATATAGTTGGATTTTTATCAGAGACAAGGAAAGTGAGCTACACAAGAAACGATATAATATCAGACATTATAAACGGTCTTGATGATTTATTCGTTAGAAAAGATACGCTGGATAAAGACTCAATTGTTAGTAAATATAGGGAAAACTGCTTTGTTGTAGGAAAAACCGTGAGACTAAACACCTTTAGCGCCGAGCCTGCTCAAGTAAAAATATTAGATATTGGTGACAAATGCGAACTTATAGTTGAGCATCTAGAAGGCATAAAGAAAGGCCTGATTGAAAACATCAGCAGTGGGGAAATCATTTTATGAGAACATATAAAATTACTTTAATTGGACTGTTTACCGCAATAACAGTTGTTTGCACTTGGATTACAGTTCCCCTACCTTTTACGCCAGTTCCCATTAATCTAGCAACCTTTGGTGTAATGGTTGCAGGAGCCGTGCTAGGCCCTAAATACGGAAGCGTTTCGCAGCTTATCTATATTTTAATTGGTGTGATCGGTCTTCCAGTTTTTAGTGGTTTTTCAGCAGGCATAGGCCATCTACTAGGACCTACAGGCGGCTACATATTTGGATATATACTTATAGCCTTAATCGTTGGTAAACTGTCAAAGAATACATATCCTAAGATTGTATCTGGCATGATTTTAGGTACCTTCGCATGCTACGCAGTTGGTAGCCTTTGGTTTATGTACGTAACTGGTTCAAATCTAATAACTACTTTTTCTCTATGCATATTACCTTTTATACCAGGAGATGTATTAAAAGTACTTTTAGCTTCCGTTATAGTTAAACGTATTCCGAAAGAATATTTCATCAATTAATCGTATTAATGCAACAGATTATTTAAATTCTACTATTTATTAACCATATAGAAACCCCTTAAGTTAAATAATTTTAACTTAAGGGGTTTCTAAAATCACAATTCAAGTTTTCTTAAAATGCAATAAGCACTGATCCTTTATATTTATCTTTTATGAAGGATTTAACTGTATCACTAGTTATCGCCTGATATAAAACCTTTGATTTTTCACTGTCTTTATTTTCTGATTTTACTGCTATTACATTTGCAAATTCCTCTGCTGCTTCTGAGTCCGCTGCCTCGTAAGCAATAGCATCATCAGATGTAAGTTCTGCACTTAATGCATAGTTTCCATTAATTACTGCAAGAGCAAGATCTGGTAAGCTTCTTGGAATTACTGCAGCTTCTAATTCAACTATCTCAACGTCATATGGGTTTTCTATGATATCAATTTTTGTAGCTTCAAGTCCAACGCCATCTTTAAGCTTGATTATGCCTTCTGCTTGAAGTAGCTGTAAAGCTCTAGCTTCATTTGTTGTGTCATTTGGCACTGCTATTTTATCTCCAGCTTTTAAATCAGCGATTGAAGATTTACTTCCTTTATAAATTCCTAAAGGCTCATAGTGAACTACTCCTACAGAAACTAAATCTGTACCATTGTTGTCATTGAAGTCAGTTAGATATGGCTGATGCTGGAAGAAGTTCGCGTCAAGTTCTCCAGTGTCTAAAGATGTGTTCGGCAGTATATAGTCTTGAAACTCTACTATTTCAAGCTCATATCCTGCGGCTTCTACTTCGCCTCTTACTGCTTCTAGAATTTCTGCGTGTGGAGACGGCGTAGCCCCTACTTTAATTACTTTGTTTGCTTCGTCATCAGACGAACTTCCGCACCCTACTAGTAGAATCGCTGACAGTATTATTACTAGCGTTGTTACTAAAATGTTCTTTTTCATGTTTGGTTTCCTCTCTTATTATCCTCTGTTATCTATCTTCTTTGCTATCCGCATTCCGATTTCCTGTAAAATTTGCACCACTATTACTAATATTGCTACAGCCAGCCACATGATTCCGGCTTTGTAATGATATAAACCGTACTTTATTGCTATATCACCTAAGCCGCCACCTCCTATAACTCCTGCCATTGCTGAATATCCAAGTATCGTTATTGTTGATAACGCCATTCCTACAACTAGTGACGGTTTAGCTTCACTTAACATCACTTTCCATATTATCGTTTTATTACTAGCTCCCATTGATTGGGCTGCCTCTATAACTCCTGAGTCTATTTCCTTAATGGAAGACTCTACCATTCTTGCTATAAATGGAGCTGCTGATACTATCAGTACAAATATTGTTGCATTAGTTCCGATAGCAGTGCCCACTACAATTCTAGTAAGAGGTATCATCGCTATTAGAAGTATTAGAAAGGGTACTGATCTTACAACGTTTACTACAAATCCTATAATGCTGTGTATTAGAGGCATCGGGTGAATGCTGTTGTCATCGGTTACCACTAATGCTACTCCTATTGGAAGCCCCACTAGATATGCTACCGCTGTTGCAGCCAAGGTCATAAAGATGGTATCCCATAATCCCTGTAAAAATAATTCAGTCATTATTTCACCTCCCCGATTTCTTCATAAGCAATTTTTTGTTCGTTTAGGTATTCGAGTTGTATTTCAGATTGTTTTTTAATATTTGATAGTTCCAGTATCATCTGGCCTTTATTTACGCCCTCTACATTTTGTATGCTCGCATACATTATGTTTACTGGTGCTCCTGATTTGATCACCATATTTGCTATGACTGGCTCATATGAAGCCCCACCGTCAAATACCAATCTGATTAAGTTTTCTCCAACTATGCCGTCTGTTTTTTCCTGATCTGGAAATACAAGTCTCTTGGCTGCCTTCGTTTTAGGTCTTGTGAATATCTCATCCACGCTACCTTCTTCAGCTATTTCTCCTGCTTCTATTATTGCTACTCTGTCACAAGCATATTGTATGACGCTCATCTCGTGAGTTATTATTACTATTGTTATCCCAAACTCTTTGTTTATATCCTTAAGAAGTTCTAAAATAGACCTAGTAGTTTTAGGATCAAGTGCACTTGTTGCCTCATCACAAAGAAGAACTTTTGGATTACTTGCTAGTGCTCGTGCTATACCAACTCTCTGTTTTTGGCCTCCTGATAGCTGCGCAGGATATGAGTCTACTCTGTCCTCTAAACCCACTCGCTTTAACAGTTCTTTTCCTCTTCTTGCTGCTTCTTCTTTTTTAACACCAGCTATCTCTAAGGGAAAACATACATTTTGTAAAGCAGTTCTTTGCATCAGCAGATTGAACTGTTGGAATATCATCGCTATTTCACGTCGCCTTAAATTCAGCTCTTTTCTGCTTAGCCCTGTTAGTGACTCTCCGTTAAAAACGACCCTTCCTTCTGTGGGTGTCTCAAGTAGATTTATGCATCTAACCAGTGTACTTTTGCCTGCACCACTTAGTCCTATTATTCCGTAAGTTTCACCTTGCACAATGTCAATACTGATATTATCAAGTGCTCTTATCGTTCCGCTTCTAGTCTCAAAATCTTTGGTTACATTTCGAAGACTAATTATTGGTTTTCCCTCAGCCACGATAACTCCTTTCTTGTCTCGAGTAAATAAAAAAGCAGGTTTGCTAACCTGCTCGCGTCGTTTATTACATGAAAATCCATATAGATTTTCCTAACTAGCATTATGTTAGATTAAATACCTACATTCGGTTTTGCAGTACACATGTACATGCCCATCATATTCATTTCCATCATTACTGTTTTTGTGTACATAGTGAACCCCTTTCCTCAAGCTTTAATCTTAATTTAAAACTATATTACCAGTTAATTTGTGTCTTGTCAACAATTTTATCCAATTTATTTGACATATTTCTCAATTTTCACAACTTTTCGTAGCCTATAGGTCTATCATCTTCAAAATATACCTTGTATCCTCTACCAGGTTTTGGCATCCAATCCCACATATTCATTTCTTCACCAGGAAACATTTTAGATAAACTAGCAGTTATTACGCCTCCATGGCATAAAACAATTGATACCGCATCGCCTTCTATCTTTTCCTTTCGCTTTGTTTTATGTTTTTTTACTAAAGTTTCCAACCCTCGATATACTCTCTTAGCAAAACTCTTCTTGCTATCTCCATCAGGAAAGACGTATTCTATATCGTGGGTATATGCAAACCTATTAAACTCGTCATCCCCCTTTAATTCATCGTATGTCTTACATTCGTATTTACCGAAATTCATTTCTCTTAGCTCATGTATAATCTCATGGTCTCTGTTTCCATAAATTAGCTCAAAGGTTTGTTCGGCTCTTAGCATTCCACTAGTGTAAAAATCAGCATTTTCAATTAGTGGATATATCCCTTCATCTTTAAGCTTCTTAATCTCATCAATTCCCTCGTCAATTAGAGGTAGATCTGAGTTTCCGTAGAACCACTGCTTTAGATTTCCTTCAGTAATACCATGCCTAATAAAGCATATATATGATTTCATTATTTATCCCCTACTTAATCTTATCTGGTAATCCGCAAAAAACCCTAATAACCTCTTCCGCTTCTTTACCGAGCATCAACATCGTTCTTCCTACCATTTCACGCCACGCTCTCTCCGTTTTATCTAAGGATACTACGCCTTGAGAGATATCATCGCATATGACTATTTTATCTTTTAATTTATCCATGCTTTCAAGTATAATTTCTTTAGCTTCAATGCCCTCATTAGTACAAGCATACACAAACTCTTCTAAGTTATCAATGATTTTCTTGGAATAGTCAATTTCGATTTTGTCACTTTTGCATGTGAACACTTGACTTTCTTCTAATCCGTGTTTTTCCATAATATATTCCAGTTTCCCCTGAAATGCCCCACCAAAAATTAGTATCATAATATCCCTCTCTAAATAAATATTAGTGTAATAACACCTGCTAGTTCAGAAGCCACAATTCCCATACCTGCTATATCTCCGGAAAAACCGCCTAACTGAATCTTCCCATATATACCCGCACAGAATCCCACTATTGCTACTAGGGCAAAGGTAATCCATATTTCCATAATATATGTAGTAAAGAATGTGGCAATGGCCATTAATACTATCATTTGAACTATTACTAAAATCTTTTGAACTGTTTTTTTATCTTCTTGGTATTCTCCCGAATACTGGCTGTGACCTATAGGTTTAAATGACATAACAGATAATGCAGCAGTGCCTCTGCTTGTTACTGGTATTACTAAAAAGCACAAGTAATCTGCATAAAGGCCTCCGCTAAGAAATGCGGAATACATACCCAATATCATCATTATTACAGCTATAACTGAAAAAGCTCCTACCGTTGAATCTTTAAGTATTCTTTGTCTATCCTCAAGAGGCCTTCTAGACATTATAGCATCAGCACAGTCCATGAATCCATCTAGGTGAAAAAATCCTGATACTTGCAAAGGGAATAGCGTCATTAAAAATGCCGCAAACATTATGGGAAGGTTGATGCTTATGAGTACGTAAAACAGCAGCATCCACAGCAAACCTACAATCATTCCTATGCTAGGCAGAAAAGCTATCATCGTTCCCCTTTGCTTTTCGTCCCACTTCTTATATGGGCATGGCAACGCTAAAAAATTACTCCATGCCATGAAAAACCCTGTTAACACCTTCATTCTACCTCCATTATTTATGCACCTTTGTGAAGCCGTAAGCGACCTCCTCAACTCGATCACATGCTTTGACTAATGTTTTATCAAGTAGTGCCAATCCTTCTCTATATTTATCTGTTAAGTCATCAAATCTGTTACAATCGGAATAAATATAGTCAGAAACAAAAACCGTATTATCCGTTCGTATACAAAATTCTTTTAGTTCATTAGCAATTCTTTCAGCTACATCAAGCTTTGGTTCTCTTCCAACCGGAAACATTTCATTCATCAGTAGCGCTGTTACGCTATCAAAAAGAATCACTCCTTTATTGTCTATTTGATCTAGGCACCCAAGTATGTCTAAAGGTTGCTCTATGGTTTTAAACCCCCACCCAGCTCTTTCGCTAATATGCCTATTTATTCTAATGTTATCCTCATTATCAATAGGTATCATAGTAGCTATATAGTATAAAGGAAGACCTTTTTCTTCAGACATCTTTTTTGCGACTCTTTGTGCGTGAAATGATTTTCCGTTTTTGCATCCCCCGCTTATAAAATAATTCAACTTAAGTCCTCCTTAATTAGAAAAGATTTTTATCTCTAATTTCTTCTAAATATTCAGCATCGATGCTTGCTTCTTCTAATGTCCACATCAAATTCATGGTCCCAGTAGCTGTTTCAATTATCTTAAACGCTATAGGACAACCGCTACCTTCTCCAAGTCGCATGTCAAGATTAAACATGGGCTTTAAGTCAAGTTCTTTCATCGTCTTCATATACCCTATTTCATATGATTTATGAGAAGCAAACATAAAATCTGTTACCTTCGGACAAATAATTTTAGCAACTAATGCAGCGTTTGCAGAAATGAAACCATCTATTACTACAGGTATTCTATATATAGCAGCGCCCATAAATGCACCAACCATAGCAGCTATATCAAATCCGCCCACTTTGCTTAATACATCTATCGGATCGTCTTTAGATAAATTTCTTGTGGATTTTTCGACTACTTCAATTTTTTTAGCTAATCCTTTGTCGTTTAGTCCACCTCCTCTACCTACTATATCAATAGCTGGTAAATCAGTTATAGCTGCAAGAACTGATGCGCTAGTAGTCGTATTTCCTATTCCCATCTCTCCGACTCCAAACATCTCGATACCGCAATCCTTCATCGCTTTGACAGAATCTATACCAGTAAATATCGCTTCCATTACTTGATTTCTTGTCATCGCTGGCTCTTTAAATAAATTCTTGGTTCCCTTGCCAAGGCTTCTGTCAACAATTCCTCTTGTGATTCTAAGTTTTCCGTCTTCTTCTACTGTCATATTGTTAGTATATAATTCTTTTGGTATATCCATAGCAACTCCCATGTCGATTACAAGCAAATCAAAATCGAAATACTTGGCCATAGCGCTGACGCCTGTTATCCTTCTCGTAAAATTAATGGTTTGTGCAAGGGTTACTTGCTGTGGAGCAGAAGCCACTCCTTCTTCGCATACACCGTTATCTGCAGACATTATAACTACTGCCTGTTTCTTTACACTATTTTTTACTTCTCCAGTTATGCCGGCCAGTTTTATCGATATGTCTTCTAGATATCCTAGGCTTCCAGGAGGTTTTGCCAAATAATTCTGTCGCTCTTTTGCTTTTTCCATAGTATCTTCATTTAAAGGCTTTATAACCTTTAACAGTTCGCTAAGTTCTTTTTCCGTATGCTTCATATATACTCCTTTTCCGCGAGCCATCTAACACTGTCTTCACAGTTCATGCTTTCTATTGTAAATGTAACATCGTCGCTACAATTTTTTCCTATACTTTTAAATACGCTCACATAATCTATTGTTCCTGAACCCATAGGACCATGTAAATCCTTGCCACCGCCAATGTTATCATGTATGTGAAAATGTTTAATTCTATTTCCTAAATATGATACCCAATCTTGCGCACTGTATTGTTTTTCTACAGCATGGGCATGTCCTACATCTAAGCAAATACCCACTCTTGGATCATCTATATTGTCTATGATTTCCTTTAGTGCTTTGGGACTATTTTCAAACACATTCTCGATTACAAGCTCAAAGTCTTTAGGCTTATTACTAATAAATTCAGACCAAAATATAGATGATTTCTCTATATGCCATTCATCAAAATACATCTGAGGAATCAGGCCAGTGTGCACAACCATTTTTTTTGCGCCTATCTTAATTCCCACGTCTGCCGCTTCGTTTAACCTATCCATTCCTGTCATAACTATTCTCTTGTCAATTCCCATTGGGATGATCTCCGTAAACGGTCCGTGTATTATGAGCTTTTCTTTGCAACCACAATGCTTAACATCCTTATTAATTTCTCTATATGTTTCATCTATATTTTCTTTATTTAAATACTCAGTAATGCAAACGTGATTTGACTCCATGCCAAGCCCATTTGACCTAATAACATCAAGTGAATTTGTAGCATATGTTGCTATATATAATCTTTCTCTAATATTCATAAACCCAACCTTTCCTGACAATTCTACCATAATAACCATGCGAAATAAAGGATTATTCTATCCCTTGTAACTTTCTGCTTTTCTGCTATAATAAAAGCAGTTATATTTTGTATATGTAATTTCTACAACATCAAAATATAATTTTTATATCATATACAATTGAAGAAATAATCAATATGGTATATTGTTCTATTATATAAGATGAATTTTAAATTAGAAAGGTAAAACTATTATGAGTAAAAAGATGCGTGGTAACATTTTGTTACTAATTACCGCTACCGTTTGGGGAGTCTCATTCGTGGCCCAGCGTTCAAGCATGGACTTTATTGGTCCTTTTACTTTCAGCGGGATACGTTTAATAATGGGGGCTATAGTTCTCCTTCCTGTCATCAAGTTTTTTTCACCAAACCCTAAGTTAAAGGAAAATGGTGAAGAGAAAAGCGAGTCCGAATTGGCAATTGATAAGAAAAATCTTATAACTGGGGGCGTAGCTACAGGCGTGGTACTATTCATAGCCACCTCTCTTCAGCAAATAGGAATCCAATACACTACAGCTGGCAAGGCGGGTTTTATTACAGCTTTATATGTAGTATTCGTTCCAATTATTGGATATGTGGTATTGCACCAAAAAGTCAGCAAATTAATATGGCTATGTGTTGTTATGGCTGCCGTAGGCCTTTACCTTCTTTGCATGACTGGTGTAGACTTAAGTCTTAATAAAGGAGACACTCTTCAACTGCTTTGTGCTGTAGGCTTCGCAATACATATACTCACGATAGGTCACTTTTCACCATTAACAGATGGTATTAAGATGTCTTCTATACAGTTCTTCGTAGCAGGCTTCTTGGCTTTAATATTCATGGTTATTTTCGAAGAACCTAATATGCCTGCTATATTAGATGCAGCTGTTCCTATTCTTTATGCAGGTCTTATATCTGCCGGAGTAGGTTATACACTTCAGATTGTCGCACAAAAAGATACCAATCCTACTATAGCTTCACTAATATTAAGCTTAGAATCAGTATTCGCATTAATAGCAGGAACCATTATACTTCACGAAGCTATGACTTCTAGAGAGCTTGTGGGATGTTTAATTATGTTCGCAGCAATAGTACTTGCGCAACTACCTACCGAAGAAGAACGTATGCAGTCGAAGTTAAACAAAAAAGAAAAACTAGCAAGAAAAAGTTAACTATCTAGGATGAACATCTATTGTTCATCCTTTTCTCTAATCGGGAGGATTTTATGATTGTATCTGAGTTGTTATCTTTACCACTGTTTAGTAATTTTACATCACTGAACAAATCAAATGGGATGAATAATGAAATTCTAGGTACCTCAATTTTTGATTGGGAAACTAGAGAAGATGTTGAAAAAACATTTAGTAAGGGGGATTTTGTATTAACTACTTTGGCTAGGCTAAAAACAGACCAAAATCTTGATAATACTTTAGATTCCATCTTTTCTATTTTCGACAAAGAAGTTGCAGCTGTTGCTATTAAAAAAACCTTCGATTTTTACTTACCCAAAGAGGTCTTGGAGTATGCAAACTCAAAAGGCATTCCTGTCTTTGTTTTTGAAAACACCTACATCGATGATATTATATATGTAGTTAAAAACATATTGATTAACGACTCTTTAAACAGTATTAATTTCGATAAGTTAAAAAGTATAATGAAATTAAATGATACTAATTTAATAAGCAAAGTTTTTTCAAGCATAAACAAATATTTTTATACCAATTACATTGCGTGTGCATGCATTCCCAAAAATAGACTAACTGAAAGTGAACTCGCAAAACAATTTGTTTCTTTTAGAAAGACGCTCTCG
>JAAYHV010000173.1 GCA_012744355.1 Clostridiales bacterium | reverse complement strand
GTTGGATATTCGCCCCTAAAAAAGTAATTCCGATAAAAAATGGAGCGAAAGACGGGAATCGAACCCGCGACCCTCGCCTTGGCAAGGCGATGCTCAACCCCTGAGCCACTTCCGCATATTGGTCGAGGGAGGTGGATTCGAACCACCGAAAGCTCAGCTAACGGATTTACAGTCCGCCCCCTTTGGCCACTCGGGAACCCCTCGAAATATTTATTTTGGAGCTGATGGAGGGAATCGAACCCCCAACCTGCTGATTACAAATCAGCTGCTCTACCGTTGAGCCACATCAGCTTATTAAATTGGCGACCTGGATCGGGCTCGAACCGACGACCTCCAGCGTGACAGGCTGGCATTCTAACCAACTGAACTACCAGGCCGAATATTTAATGGTGGGCGTAATAGGGCTCGAACCTATGACCCCCTGCTTGTAAGGCAGGTGCTCTCCCAGCTGAGCTATACGCCCATGTAATATCAGGTTGACACATTTGATAATTATACACGACAGCAATTGCATTGTCAAGAATTATTCGTCGTTACTCATCAAATATTTCGTAGTCCTTTTTTGTTCATTAAACTAATTTTAGTGGCGAAAATTATAATACCATAACGAGTTTTCTTTGTCAATATATTTTCAGCTTTTTCTTGGCAACTTAACTAATATGTTTTTTTCATTAACTATTTTACAAGTCCCATTAGTTAAACTTTCTATAATTTCTTTCATTTTGATTTCATCTTCTTCATTACAGACTAATTCTATTTTTACTTTCTCCGAGTAGCTTGTGTCTTCAATGTTAAAAAGTCCCTCTTTTTCAATACTTTTGATCTTATCTAAATACGTATAATCTGTTACGTAAGTTATGGACTTTTTACTTACTACATCACATAGTATTCCATCTTTTAATCCCAATTTAGCGCTATTTGTATATGCTCTAACTAGTCCACCTGTGCCTAGTTTTATGCCACCAAAATAACGTGTAATTACTACTGCAACATTAGTAATTCCTTCTTTTACCATCATTTGGACTATTGGTGCTCCGGAAGTCCCTTGAGGCTCACCGTCATCACTGGCCCATTGAATTTGCATCTTATCGCCTATTACCATAGCTGGTACGTTATGTGTTGCATCTTTATTCTCTTTTTTAATACACTTAATAAATTCATCTGCTTCTGCTTTACTATCTACTGGTTTTGCATAGCAAATAAATCTTGATCTTTCGATGCTTTGTTCGGCTTTGCCTTCTTTTAAAATTGTACTATACAATTTCATACTTAGAAAGCCTCCTGTAATCATCTATTTCGAGACTTGCAGTAACAACTGTACCATTTTCTTCATAATCCATTTGTTCCACTTTACACTTATCGCATAAATATGACACTATGTCTCCCCTATCGTATGGGATAAGCAGTTTAACATCTATTTTACTTTCAAATAGTTTTTTACCTATTTTTTCCTTTAGCAAGCTGACATTTGTACCATATTTTGCAGAAATATAAATCATGTCTTCCGACTCTATTTTTGGTGTTTCTTCTTGTAAGAGATCAGACTTATTAAAGGCATTAAATATCTCTTTATCTCCTGC
>JAAYHV010000172.1 GCA_012744355.1 Clostridiales bacterium | reverse complement strand
TTCCAGTCAATAATCCATCAGTATTAATAATTGCCGAACCTGTTCCACCAGTTTCTATTGACCAAGTTACATCTGGATTAGTTGCATTACTAGGTGTTACAATTGCTGTTAGTTGTAAGGTATCATCTTTTGCAACTGAACCATCACCTGATATTGAAATTCCTGTTACTGGTATTACTAAGTCAGCTTGAGCTGCTATAATGTTGTTTGTTGCTGCATCTACATCTGTTTGTTTATCTGTATCTGTTACTAGATTTGCTGCAACAACAACTTGATATGCATTCCAGCTATCAGTTGTATAATTAGCTTCTGTTACTGCTGCTAGTGCTGCATTGTAAGCAGTTAAATCAGCATGGATTGTAATCTCTTTTGTATTCTCTTTTCCTGATCCATCTTGCGCTACTGCTTTTACTGTTACTTTACCAACGCCTGTTGCTGTCAACAATCCATTGGCGGCTATTGTTGCTGAGCCTTCATCATTTGTTACAAACCATGTTACTTTCTTGTTTGTAGCGTCTTCTGGTCCTACAACAACACCCATTTGTAGTGTTTTACCGTTAACAACTGTTGTTACATCTCCTTGGCTTGTAACCGTAATAGCACTTACTGCTACCACCACTTTATTTATATTCACTTTATAAGTTGCTATCTTGCCACCAACTGTTACTGTTAGTGTCTGATTCGCTACTGCTGCTGAGCTATTAAATCCAGTTACGTTAACTGTTGTTATTGTTTCTACTTTTGTTGTTGAATCACTGTAGGTTCCTGTTACTACTAGTCCTGTGATATCAAGAGTTTCACCAACTGTATAAACTGTCTTAGTAGCTGGCGTTGTTATAGCTATGCTATCTAATTTTACTGTTGCTATTTGAGTCGCTGATTTTGGATCTGTTTTTTCAGTTTCTTTTTTTGCTACAGAGCTAGCCGGTTTTATAGTAGCACCTGTGTTACCCAAATTAGCTGCTGGAATACTATTAGTTAAAAGAACTACTTCCTCTACAGTAGCTTTTCCTTTTATATTTGATTTTGAATTTGTTACAACTTTATTAATAATTCCTTTTCCATTCAATGTAAATGAAATTGTAGAGTTTATAACTCCTACTGAGCCATTTTCACCAACATTTATTGTTGTATTTTTTGCACTATCTTCTATCTTTATAAATTCCGTAGTGCTGTTAATGTCCACTGTGCAGTCTTTCGCTTCAATAGTTAGTTTTTCTACAATGCCTTCGAAAACAATTCTACTATTATCTGCGCCTTCTAAAATGGTAGCTGATTTTACTGATGATTTTTTATCAACACGAACTGTAGTCCCTTTTCCTTTTACAGAAAGGGTATCTATTTCAGCTCCCTTTATGTCCACTTCTATATCAGATGCGTCGATGATAATTTCTCCAAAGTTTCCTTCGAATACTACATCTTGGCTACCTTCATAAACTGTAGCGCTTTCCACTACTCCGTTGTCTTCAATTAATACTCGTATTACACCATCCTTGCGTTCTATGAAAACCGATTTAATTTCAGAATCACCTGAAATTATAATGCTATTAGGTCCCCCACCTTCAAGTGTTAATTCATTACCTTTAACGTTTCGCAATGTGACATCGCCATCTCCAACGCTCTCCGCAACTAATATACTGTCAACGGAACCGTCCTCAATTTGTACGTCCGGTACATTTATGATAACCTCTTCGTATGCATCTCCAAGAGCATATGTACCTGCTTTGTCTACCACTAGAATGTTATCAGATCCCTCTGTTTTTCGATCTTTAGAGAGTGAACATCCAACTAACAAAACCATCGCCACTAAGATAGCAATCACTATTGCAAATCCCTTTTTCTTAGCAATCCTCATATTAAATTTACCTTTCTCGACTTTAATTGTACCCTTTCTAATTCTTTAAATTTTAGAATTAAACACTTTAAAGTTATTTAAATCATCACCCTCAAAATTAGTTTTTAAGAAAACACAATTCATTCTACTGCTATGGATTTATTTCTATTCTGTTGATTAATTCGATCTTTTTACATAAATTATACTATATTTATTCTTTAAGTCAAGTTCATTCGAAGTCTCGTTTTACTTTATTTTTTTGCATCATTTCAATTGATTTTTCAAACTTTTTTTATATCCGCATATAACATCAGAACTTTGACAATTAAATAGAAAAAACCTACTATAATGAACTGCCCCCTGTCAAGTAGACAGGTAAAATAATTAAAGTTTTATAGACGGAATAATTCATTTGCATTGTTCCGCTTTCTTTACGCTCTTTTAAGTGCAAGCTTCCTTAAATCAGAAGGAATGCTATTTATTGCACCATAAAATCTGTTAGTCTTATAAAATTCTATATACTCAATCCTCAGCGATAGCTTTTCTTAATTCAAGTTCCTTATTAAATTTATGAAGATAATATATTTCGCTTTTTAGTATGCCCAGAAGCCTTCAAAATGCCATTATCAATATATTTTCTAACTCTAGACATGCTTTGAGTAGAGGATATATCGTCTACTCTTTTCTTGAAATTTTCAGAAGCATATTGATATCATCGTTTACCATTAACTATTGGATATGCTCCTGGGTTTAAATCTACTGCCTTGTCAAAACTTTAAAAACACAAGGCTATTATCATTGTGATTGGACAATTGGTATTCAACCATACTTTTTTCATATAAGTCAATAATGACACTTTGGTATACCTTCACCAACTGTCCGACTACTTTGAATTCCATTACATCAGTAAGCAACTTTTCATTTGGCCTTGTAGCTATAATTTTTCTGTTGAGAACATTTAAGGGGTTATTTCAGGTCTTGATTTAATGTATTTGTTTTTTCTTCTTCGAATTACAGATAAAATACCAAACTTTCTCATAAGCCTTCTGATTCGTTTGACATTGTAATTGGTATTATCAAAATAATTTATTCATGTAGTCATTCTACGATAACCTGTTCTGCCCTTACCTGTTTCGCCTCTGTTTGAACATTTATAATATGAAGCTCTTGATATATCAAGAATCTTACACATTGCTCGTATTTTATATCGTTTGAACTCGTGTGACTCCTTAATTATCAGGTGTTTAGCTAATATTTTAATTTTTGAGAAATTAACCTCCTTTCCATTTCTTCCTTCTTTTTTAACACTTAATTCTCTATTTCAAGATCTTCATTTTACCTACTTAGAGATTCAATTTTACGTTCAAACTTTTCATCAGCTGTTAATTCCTATGGCGGCTTATTGCAAACCCTATTATCTTTCAGTCCGGTTTTGCCCTTGATTCTGTGCTTTTTAACTGGTTATATAACTGGCTGCAAGGAACAGCATGTTTTGTTGCTCCTTTCTTACAATTCAAATCATTGGCTGGGCAGTGCTTTACTATTTCTCACTTTTCTTGATTCCATTTTATAGACACTCCCGTTCGGATCATAGCCCTTTAGTTCTTCACACCTACTATGCTTCACAATCCATTGCCCATTAAATACTCTTGTATAACTATCAGTTTAAATTCCTTTGAATAGCTAGAGTTTCGAAAAGTTGCATCAAAAGCATTACTACCTAATGCAATATACTTATTATCCCAAATTCTTATTCTGCTTCTATCAACATCAAGTTCTAAGTCTAATGCGATAGCTGATTCGCCATTTTGATAATGTTTGCAAATACTGATTTTTTATTCTTTAGTGTGTTTGCTTTTTCTTCCCATACAAAACCCCCTTCAGTAAACAGTTTTGGTTTTTTAAACTGTTTACTGAAGGGGAATTATATCACGATAGAAGCACTCGTTTTTTGATTCTCAATTATTCTTTCAAACTCAACGTTGAAATAATGTTATATTTTCATTGTTGCCTTGGAATCTTTCAGTATCTTCTTTGCATCATTTCCTATTATATCCAAACCCTCAGCTTGGTATTGTTTAATTTTCTTTATCCCAAAAATTTCAGAAACTCCCTTGATATATGCTCCTGAGTAATTGTTTTCTCCTATGAATCCTCCTGCAGTGGTTATAAATATGAGCTTTTCTGCCTTGCAAAGACCAAGCTGCCTATTATCATCATACTTAAAGGTTATTCCGCGTACAAAAGTTCTCTCGATAAAAGCTTTTAGAACAGCTGGATATGACAGGTCCCAATATGGCGCAGCCATTACTATCTCCTCTGCTTCTGCCATCATCTTGGCATAACGGAATATCTCATCAGAAAAATCTCCGGCCTCTTCTAGTTTATTTCTTCTATCTAACTCGCTAACATCAAGACCACTAAGTCTTACATCAGATATATCGATTGTTTCGTAGTTTTCCTTTTTATTAGACAAGTAGTAGTCTACCAATTCTTCGGTTCTTGAACCGCCTCCTACATGCACACATGCGTTTATTTACGGTCTCATTTTACTGCTATCGCTTCTATCTCGCACAGTGCACCCTTTGGTACATTCCCAACCTCTACGCAAGAGCGGGCAGGATAAGGCTCATCAAAGAAAGATGCGTACACTTCATTAACTGCACCAAAATCGTTGATGTCCTGCAAAAATATTACGGTTTTTACCACTTTACTCATATTACTTCCCGATTCTTCTATTATGGCTTTGACATTTTTAAGTGATTGTTCGGCTTGCGCCGCTGCTCCCTCAGGCATTTCTCCCGTAGCAGGATCAATTGGAAGTTGTCCTGATGTAAATACCATATTACCCAAATCTAGCCCCTGTGAATATGCCCCAATCGCTTTTGGAGCTTTTTCTGTTACTACTGCTTTCATTTTTTTACCCTCCTTCAATTATCCCTTTAATTCATTGTTTTTAATCGGAATCTTCCAAACAAGATTTCCAATAATCCATCCAGTTAATATTCCTGCTGCTACATCAGTTGGATAATGTACCCCTAGATATAGCCTCGAAAATGCTATTAATATTGCAAGTATTAGTACCCCGTAATATAAAGCGGTATATGCTCCTTTGTAATCGAATCTTTTAATCCCCTTCATAGTTGCCACTGCTGCTGAAAACGATGCTGCCGAGTGACCCGATGGAAACGAATAATCGTGTGGAGCTGAAATAAGTCTTTCTACGCCAGATACTACTTCATAAGGCCGCGCTCTCATTAAAATATTTTTAAGAGCTATGTTATTGACTATTAATGATCCAATTAGAGCAAGTATAACCATTATTCCTATGGTTCTTGTCTTTTTAAATACCATCAGTATTAGTGCTAATATTATCCAAATCCATCCGCTATTTCCAAGAAATGTTATAAATTTAAAAAATGGTGTAAGAAAATCATTTACACATACACTTTGTATCCATATTAATAACTCCCCATCAAAATTCATTTCTATACCTTTCTAATCTTAACTAATGTTACCCATTCAGTAACTTCTTTAGCAGAATCTTTATCAACTACATCTTGAAAATCTTTTTCTCCTAGAATTTTAGAATCTTTTAATATATCTCGAAAGTGCTTAAATATATTTCCTTTACTGCCCTTATGCGTGCAAAAGAAAAGTATTTCTTTACCACTAAAATTTGCATTTCTAATGACCGTATTAATCGGTGGAACTAAAGTTCCGCACCATACAGGCGTCCCTATATATATTCTGCTATAATCGGTAACGTCAATTTCGTCAACTATTCTTGGTCTTGATTGTCTAAACACTTGAAAAACGCCTTTTGTCGAAGCCGAAAATTTAGTGTATGGTTTTTCCATTTCAACCGACAACAAATCTGCTCCTGTTTCTCTTGCAATTAGCTCAGCTATTTTCTTAGTGTTTCCTGTTAATGAATAATATATTACAGCTTGTTTTTTTTCAACCATAGTATTCCTCCGCTTCACTTATATACAATAGATAATATACGATGGTACTTATTATTTCAAGTTAAAAGAGAATATACTATTAAAATATATTCCCTTTTAACTTGAAAACCATGATTTTCTAATAGCTTCACTGCCTTTTTAGATGACTCGTATTCTTTTCTTGAAATTTCAGGGTGCAAGCATAAATCATCGCTGTATTCAGTAAGCTCTGCTGAGTTCTTTTTTATTAAAATATTTACTTTTTCTTTAATTTCGAATACCTCATGATCACCTCTTAGTATTAAAAATTAGAGGATACATTGAATTAATATATCCTCTTTATTATCTTAACAATATTTAATTATCGCTTGCCTATATGTCTCAGAACCCTTCATAATATGATCTGTCGGTATATATTCATTTTCAGAGTGACAACATTCAATAAGTCCCGGACCAATTACTACTGTCGGAATATTTGCATAGCTGTTTAGTAATCCTCCATCTGTCCACGCAGGGAAGAAAGTAATCTTAGAATCAGCATCGATTTCTTTAAGCACATTTACTAGTTCGTGATCCTTGTCTATTTCCATAGGCATGTGAACATAGCCTGGTCTCATTACACTAACGTCTAGAACTTTCATCTCACAGTGGAAATCCTCGTCTTCAGCGCTTAATTTGCTGATTAAATCCTTAAATTCATTTTCCATATCTTCATAGCTTTCATAGGGTAAAAACCTTCTGTCTACAAGAAGTATGCACTCTCCTGCAACGGTTGATAATTGAGTACCACCTTTTATTACTCCATAATTAAGTGTTGCTTTATCAAGTACTTCATGCTTCTTAGCATTAACGTAAGGTATTAAATCATCTTCTAGATGGTTTATGAATTTAACAGCCTTTTGAATCGCATTTATGCCCTTATCCTGACTGCCTCCATGAACGGTTTTGCCGATGAATTTGAATTCATACCATTCGAGTCCTCTGTGTCCTATGCATATATCTAAATCTGTCGGTTCTCCGATTATTGCAGCATCTGCCTTTACTTTACTTTCAATAAGCTCAATAGCACCGATACTGTTCATTTCTTCATCGCAAACTCCTGCAAACATTACTTTTCCTTTA
>JAAYHV010000171.1 GCA_012744355.1 Clostridiales bacterium | reverse complement strand
TTTACGATGGTAAGTGATGGGAACATCAAATTTTCTGTTCGCTAGTAAGAAAACGGACTTTTCTTTAGCAATTAAGGAAACACTCATTTGAGTCATCGTAAAAAATATAGTTATGAAATTCGCTCAAATAATAAAATTATCAGAAGTAAATTTTTAGTTTAGCGAACTAAAAAGCGATATTAATCATTTTAGGCAGTAGAAAGGTTATGTTAGGGCAATATTATTGCTAGTAACACGTAATTATTTAACTTTGTATAATGTTAAGTTTTTTGTGTAAACGTATACAAATAAATACAATTATACTTTAAAACATAAATAATAAGAAAATTATCTGGTATAAGGGGGAAGTGTTATGAGTTATTTAATAGCTTATTTGGAATACTGGGAGGATTGCTCATAAACATTAATTACATCCTATAATACCTGATTTAAGAAAATAGGTTGGTATTTGATTGGATTTTATGGGTTATTTGATCAAAGGTAAATTTGATGGAGTCAATCAGAAACGAGGTGTGATATTTGGAGAGCAATATGAAAAATATTAAGCTAGAAATGAGGGGCGTATCAAAAACATTTCCAGGTGTTCGTGCTTTAGATAAAGTTAATTTTCGAGTACGTGAAGGCACAGTTTGTGCGCTTTGTGGCGAGAATGGTGCTGGAAAGTCAACGCTCATGAAAATTCTTAATGGTGTGTACCATCCGGATGAAGGAGAAATATTTATTGATGGATCTAAAGTAAGGGTAGATAACCCGATTAAAGCAAGAGAACTCGGAATTGCTATGATCTTTCAAGAACTATCATATATCCCAGATTTAACTGTAGGAGAAAATATTGTATTAGGCAGTTGGCCCATGAAAAAGGGGCTTATCGATTGGAAAGAAATATGCCGTAAGACAAGTGAGCTGTTAGAGCAGGAAGGTATGGGGATTACTTTTGATACAAAAATGCGTTCCCTTAGTGTTTCAGAAATTCAACTGATTGAAATTTTAAAAGCTGTCTCCTATGATGCAAAAATTGTAATTATGGATGAACCTACATCTTCTTTAACAACACGCGAGATAGAACGATTATATGAAAAAATTGAAACCCTCAAAAAGCGTGGGGTTAGTATTATATATATATCTCATAAAATGGATGAAGTTTTTCGTATTGCTGATGATATCACTGTGCTACGTGACGGCAGAATAATTGATACAGTTAGAGCCAGTGAAGTTACAGAAGATCAGATAATTGAAATGATGGTAGGGCGAAAAATTGAAAACCAGTATCCAAAATATGAGGTTAAACTTGGTGAGGAGATACTTAGGGTTGATAAACTTACAAAGAAGGGCGTATTTAAAGATATAAGTTTTCATGTGCGTAGAGGTGAAGTTGTTGGTTTTGCAGGTTTGATGGGTGCTGGACGGACAGAGACCATGCGTGCAATATTTGGTCTTGATCCCTATGATTCGGGAGATATTTATATTAATGGTCAAAAAGTAGAAAGAATAAAAAATGTCTCAACAGCAATTAAGCATAATATAGCCATGGTTTCAGAAGATCGTAGACGCTATGGCATTATACCGATGCTTAGTGTTGCAAAAAATGTAACTATTGCCGCGCTAGATAAGTTTATCGCTAAAGGGCGTGTTTTCGCTAAAAAGGAACGCAATGCTGTAAGGGAATATTGTGAAAAGATGAATGTAAAAACGCCATCTTACGAAACACCAATATCCTCACTTTCAGGTGGTAATCAGCAAAAAGTAATTCTAGCAAGGTGGATGATTCGTAATCCTGATATTTTAATTATTGATGAACCTACTCGTGGAATTGATGTAGGTGCTAAGAGAGAGATTTTTGAGCTAATGGGCGAATTTTTAAAGGAGGGTATGGGCATTATTATGGTTTCCTCCGAGATGCCAGAGCTAATTAATTTATGCGACAGAATTTATGTTATGAATGAAGGAAGGATTACAGGGGAGTTAACACGAGAGGAATTCTCCCAAGAAGCTATTATGAGGTATGCAATCAAAAAAGAGGATGCAGTTAGTTAAAAATAGAGACACACCATATGATAAAAACATAAAACCTGGGGGAGATAAAACATGAATAAAACAGTGAAACAAAGAAAACAGTTTGATTTTCAAAAGTTTTCAAGCAGATATAGCCTGTTGTTAATTCTAATAGTTTTTATGGCAATCAGTTCTTTATTAAATGAAACTTTTTTGACTACTAGGAACCTAATTAATGTTGTTCGTCAACAGTCAGTATTTATTATTATAGCTCTTGGCCAAATGATGCTTATCATTTCTGGTATGCTTGACCTTTCTGCAGGTGCAGTTATAGCGTTTGCTGGTTGTTTGTCTATTAATGTCTATAAGGCCACGGGTAACATGGGACTGGCAATTTTAGTTGCAATCTTAGTTTCTGTTATAGCAAATGGACTAAGTGGTGTTATGGTTACTGTTTTTAAAACTCCTGCATTTATCGCTACGTTAGCTATGCAGACAATTGCGCGGGGTGCAGCACTTAAGGTTACTGGGGGTCAAAATATTTATGAGGTAGGAGACTATGGACGTCTTGGACAGGGTGATTTGTGGGGCATTCCATATCCTGCGATGATTATGATTGCAATTTCAATAATTATGTTAATAGTTATGAAATATACACGATTTGGTCGTTCAACCTATGCGGTTGGCGGTAATATAGATGCCGCTAGAGCTTCAGGAATTAATGTTAATAGTGTACAACTTAGAGCCTTTTTACTTCATGGTATACTTGTTGGAATCGCAGCAGTAATTTATATGTCTCGTGTGAATTCCGGTATACCAAATGGTGCTCAGGGATATGAATTTGATGCATTGACAGCAACCGTCATTGGTGGTACCAGTTTCACTGGTGGTGTTGGTAATGTGGGTAATACAATAATAGGTGCATTCCTTGTTGGATTTATGAATAATATTATGAACATTCTTTCAATTGACTCTTATGTTCAACAGATGATACGCGGTGTGATTATTGCAGGTGCGGTAATCTGGGATATTAATGCTAAAGACAAAGGAGGAAAAACTAAATTGCTTAAACGTATAAAAACTAACAGCTGAACTGGAAATTAGAAAGTAGACGCAGAGGGTTCAGAATATATACATGAACTTTAGCATTACTTTTAATTAGTACTTTTATACATAAAAAGGGCTCTGTTAACTAAGTATGAAGGAAATGAGGCCTGAAAGATCTTTGGAAGGCATAAAAAAGGGAAAGCCTACCATGCAAATGGAAACGCTAGAATTAAAATAACATGAAAAAAGGTCACGTGCAAGCCATAAAAGATAATTAGGGCAGCACAAATAGTCCTGGAACAGTTCAGGACAGGAACTTTGAAATTTGAATATTACTCAAGCTAGCAGAAGCCAAAAACGCCGTTCTTTATCCGAGTATTGTACACCAGCAACTTGGGCTGGCGTTAAACCGTTGAGGCTTGAATGCGGGCGTATGAAGTTGTAAAAGAAGATGTATGTAGCAATGAGCCTATTGGCAGATTCAAATGAATTAAAACCTCTTTTAGGTTTATACCATGCTTTGAATTGCCCGTTAAAAGCTTCAATGACGTTGTTGTTGTTGATTGGGTCATCAAAGTCTTCAACACGGATATGTTTTGCTCGTGGGAAGAACAAAGAAGCAGGCTGCTGATAGGCATAGTAGCGGTCAGAAACCACAGCAGAGCTGGGTTGTCCAAATTTCAATCTGCAGTTGGCTAAAAGGCTATGCGCAGAGTTAGAGTCACGATCGGGTGAAAGATGAAAATCAAGAACAAACCTGGTTTCCGCATCAAATGCGAGCCAGAGATAATAATTTTTACCTGCAATTTTAATATATGTTTCATCAAAATGCCATTCATCCGAATCGCAGAGGTTAACGCTCAAAAGCCTGTCTACAGCAATCTTCTTAAACACAGGAGCAAAGCGCTTACACCACTTGGATACAGTAACATGAGAAACTTTAACCTGATGAACCATGTATAGAGTTTGAGCAACTTTACGCGTGGTTGAGTTACCACAAAAGTAATAATTTAATGCACAAAGGACAATGTAGAGTGGATGGCGCATACCCTTAAAGGAGAAAGCTTGGGGCTTTAATTCTGAAGAAGGTGGAACTACATTGATCAATTTTGGAACCCTAAAAGAATGGATGCATTTTTTATCACAACAACGGAAGTTTGAGTAATAAGTATAGTCATGGTGAAGAAAAGTTGCTTTACCACAAACCGGACAATCGGGATATTTTCTCTGATGTCTGGAACGGTTATTGAAAGATGGGTTATCAGGAGCAAACTGACGTTTACATTTTTTACACCTATATTTTTGAAAACCATCTTTATCCTTACCAAAACGGTAAAGATCTTTCGAAAAACACCTTGGACATACAACGTTTTTTGGTATAATAGCCATGAGACCTAAGCGCTCCTTTCTGGGAGGTAATGGTTATGTGGCAATTTCCATTATACCAGAGGCGTTTCAGGTCTCATTTTCATTATTAAGTTAACAGAACAATAAAAAGGTTTAGGAGGTAAAGCTATGAAAAGAACAATAGCACTAATTTTATCACTACTATTACTTGTTTCGTTTGTTGGTTGTGCATCAACGGGTGGAGAGAATGTATCTGATGGCAATCCAAGC
>JAAYHV010000024.1 GCA_012744355.1 Clostridiales bacterium | reverse complement strand
TTTTATGGGTATTACATAAATAGCAAAAAACTTATATTGAAAGGTAGGTTAAATACATGGAAAAAATGCCCACATTATTTATTGGTCACGGTTCTCCCATGAATGCAATTGAAGATAACAAATTTGTACGCGAATGGCAATCACTTACAGAAAGATTACCTAAGCCAAAAGCCATATTATCTATTTCAGCTCACTGGTATACTAATGGTACAAAGATAATGGATGAAGAATCACCAAAGACTATATATGATATGTACGGATTTCCTGATGAGCTTTATAAGATTGTATATGCAGCGAAAGGTTCTCCTAATCTGGCTAAAAATACTACGAAACTGATAAGCCGTCCTGTAGAAACAGATAACTCATGGGGATATGACCACGGCACATGGTCAGTACTCCATAGAATGTATCCCAATGCAGATATTCCACTGATTCAACTAAGTGTAGATAAAGATGCTACCATGCAGGAACATTATGATATTGGTAGGCAACTGGCTAAACTTCGAGAAGAAGGTGTTCTTATTTTTGGAAGTGGAAATGTTACCCACAACTTAAGGAAAGTAAATTGGAAAATGAAGGGTGGATATGATTGGGCCAAGGATTTTGATGATTATATTATTGAAAATATTAAGAGTGCAAATTATGATAATGTAATTAATTATAAAAAAGCAGGGACAGCTGCGGATTATGCTGTGCCAATTTCTGATCACTTCGCCCCGTTGTTGTATGTTCTTGGGGCTTTGGAAGGCAGCGAAAAAGTAAGCGTCTTTAATGATGAATGTATTTTAGGATCTCTCTCTATGACAAGCTACTTATTTGAATAAAGATTTATAAGTTTTAGTTCTTTTATATTTACACTTACCTTTAAATAAGAGTTAATTTATAAAAGGTAAGTGTAAGTATAACTTATTTGGTAGCAAAGTATAATTTGCAAAAGACAGAAATTTTTTTAAAAAAGATAGATTATCAATAAAATCATTAGATATGTAACAGTCTTTTGTTTCTGTGGTGAAGATATTATCAATAATATAGTTCTAAATATGAGAGATACATTAGAGATAAAGGAAGAAGACATAAAACTAAAAGAAAGTGAAGTGATATGAATGTTTAAGGAAACTAGAAAAATTATGCAACTATTTGAGGCTGTAGGGTATAGAAAGACTTAGATTGAAGGCATTGACAAAGAATTGAAGGGAGTGGTAATTTGGATATATTATTAAAAAAAACAAAAGAGGTATCATTATCTGTTCTTCCAATAGTCTTACTAGTTGTTATTCTAAAGTACACAATGGTGCCAATAGATAATACTATGTTAGCAAGATTTATTGTGGGTGCAATATTTGTTATAGTAGGGCTTGGTATATTTTTATTTGGAGCACATTTGGGAATAGTTCCCATAGGATCTCTTATGGGAGAAAGTGTCGCAAAGACAAACAAAGTCCATATCATTGGGATATTAGGTTTTGTATTAGGATTCCTTATTACCATTGCAGAACCCGATCTACAAATACTAGCCCATCAGGTGAATATAGCTTCTGGAGGAATTATCTCTGGCACATTAATTCTTGTAGTAGTTTCCATAGGAGTAGGTATTATGGTGGCAATAGGATTACTTAGAATATTATATGGTAAACCTTTGAACAAAATATTTACATTATTTTATTTCTTTATATTTCTTTTAGCTATGTGGGTTTCAGAGGAATTTCTTGCTATTGCAGTAGATGCATCGGGTGCCACTACTGGGGCCATGACCACACCATTTATCCTAGCACTAGGCTACGGGGTTTCTCAACTAAAAGGTGGTAAAACCTCAGATGAAGACAGTTTTGGAATGGTTGGACTTGCATCCGTTGGGCCAATATTTGCTATTATGATTATGAGTATAGTCTCAGGATTAACAGATATACAGGGGGAAGCAGAAGTATTTATACCTAGTGTTGGTGTATTCATGCCTTATCTAAAGATGCTTCCGCATTTATTAAAAGAATCACTTATAACATTACTGCCATTATTTATTTTATTTGTAATATTCGATAAAACTAAGTTCAAATTAGATAAGAAAAATAAACATGCAATATATAAAGGGATCTTTTACACATATGTAGGACTTACATTATTTTTAGTGGGTGTTAATGCAGGATTTATGGAAGTAGGAAGGGTAATGGGTGAAGGTATAGCAAGTCTAGGTCATCCTTGGATTCTGCCAATTATTGGGTTCTTACTAGGTATGGTTGTAGTACTAGCTGAGCCTGCTGTTTATGTGCTAACAGAGCAGGTAGAAGAAGTTACAGCAGGTTATATCAAGAAAAATATTATATTAATTACATTGTGTATAGCTATTGGACTGGCAGTTTCCATATCCATGCTGAGGATAATTACTCCTGATTTAAAACTATGGCATGTTTTGTTGCCAGGATTTACAATAGCAGCTATGTTAAGTTATTTCGTACCACCAATTTTTGTAGGTATAGCTTATGACTCGGGAGGTGTTGCATCTGGACCCATGACAGCAACCTTTATATTAGCATTTGCTCAGGGTGCCGCCAAAATAGAACCAACAGCAAATGTAATGGTGGATGGATTTGGTGTAATTGCCATAGTAGCCATGATGCCATTGGTAGCTATACAAATCCTTGGACTTATATTTAAAGTAAAAGCAAAAAGGGGGCGTAGTTGATGGGCGATAATATTATATTGTTTTGTAGTATTTTAGACTTTGGGAAGGGCAGTAAGGCTCTAAAATTGGCTAAGAAGTTAGGAGCATTAGGAGGAACCATCTTTTTAGGCAATGGTACAATAGGTAACTATTTCTTAAATATGTTGGGTGTTTTAGAAATAAGAAAAGAGATATTTATAACAATAATTGATAGAAAAATAGAAGATGTTTTTTATGAACAAATGTCTAGTAAGTTTAATTTAGACAAGGCACATCATGGAATTGCTTTTTCAGTGCCACTTAGAAGCTGCTTAGAAATTGGTAAGACTAAAACTGTATCTAATGCTGAAAAGAAAGGTGTGAATGATTTGGAGGCTATATTTGTCATTGTAGATAAAGGATTGTCAGATAATGTATTGGATTCAGCAAAAACAGCTGGCTCTACAGGTGGAACAATAATACATGGAAGAGGCACTGGTTTGAAGGAAACGGAAAGATTGTTTGAGTTTGTAATTGAACCAGAGAAAGAAATAATACTAATTTTATCAAATGTACAAAAGACGGAAGAAATAGTAAGTGCCATAAATGAAAAACTAAATATAGAAGAATCTAATAAAGGTATTATTTTTGTAGTTGATGTAACTAGATCATTAGGGCTATACGGGGGATAAAAGATATAGGGACAGCAAGAGTGTATGGTATTAATTATAAATAGCAATAAGTAGCACTTTTAGGTTAACATAAACAAATGCCATAGAGGGTAGTACATTAACACTTCAAGAAACAGCAATGGTTTTAAAAGGTATAACTATTGATAAAAAGCCTTTAAAAGAACATTTAGAAGCTGTGGGGCACAAAGATGCCTTTGAATATATTAAGGAATTAGTTTCTGAAAATGTATATTTATCAGAAAAGGTCATAAAGGATGTCCATTCATTAGTACTCATGGATAGACCACAGGATAGAGGGGTTTATAGGAGAATACTAGTTAGAATATTAGGTGCAAAAGCTGAGCTACCACAGCCATATCTTGTTGGAATTAAAATGGAAGAACTGATACGAAACTATAGTAATGTGGATAATAAATTACATGATATAGAGAAAATCGCTAGATTTCATTTAGATTTTGAAGGAATACATCCTTTTACAGATGGCAACGGAAGAACTGGAAGATTAGTATTAAATTTAGAATTAATGAAAAATGGCTATCCACCGATTAGTGTGAAATTCACTGATAGAAAAAATTACTATGAGTGTTTACATGAATACACAGAAAAAGCTAATCCAAGTAAAATGATTTTAATGGTATCTTAATATATAGAGGAACAACTAGATAGGTATCTTTTGATATTAGAATAATGAATTGGTACTTGTCAAGAAAATACTTAATTTAATTAAAACATACCACCCCTCTCTAAATATGCTAAAAGATAGAAAGTGGCTAATACTAGCAAATTTTTTTCTGGGATGATTACTATGAGAAGTGTATATTAAAGCTTTTCCCAAGAAATATATCCTTCCACCAAGGAGATAATATCCCTCGACGACATCTTTATTGACCTCTCAAGGCATGTGGAGACAGTGGTCTTGATGCAAAGAAAAGACTATCTATAATTTAAGGAAGTGTTTTATGAAAAATAACGTAAAAGTATTACCCTATTTATTAGTGAACATAGTGGCATTTTATTTATTGCCCGCAGTTATTAAGGATACAGGAAGTGGAATGACAGTTATGCTGATTGCTATTCCTCTGATATGCTTTGTTATAGCTCTTGTTTTTGGTATAAAGCATTCATTTAATCTGTTATATCCCATGGCTGTGGCTTTGTTATTTGCTCCAACTATTTTTATTTTCTATAATTCAACGGCTTGGGTATATATTATTCTTTATGGAGTGATTGCTTTGCTAGGTAATTTTATTGGTAAATTATTTTATAAGTCTGTAGAATGAGAATCATTTGAATAGCCATAGGTCAAAAATCTTATATTACGTTTCCATACCCAATTGGAGTTAGAGACTAGGGCATGTTTTACTATTCCACCCATTGGTTTTTGTAAGCGAAGGCTTATTATAGTATTTGGTAAAGTATATTTATGAAAAAAAAGTCCAGCATAGAAAAGGAAATACGAAGTTGAGGTCAAGTAAGACCAATAGGCTTCAATTTTTTATGCCTAAAACTTAAAAAAGGCAGAGTAGTAGCAAGGCAGAAATGACAAAGGCGATAATACCGGCTTAGAACTTACCGATGCTTGTGTTTTTGGCAATCGAGAAATACAACTTGGGGGTGCGGATGTTTTTTTGGACTGTTTCTAGACAATTCCAAGACTTTTTCGGTAGGCTACTATACTTTTACCACCGAGACTCATCTTAATTCTATCATGGTTATACCAATTCAAATAACGATCAAGAATCCCAATAAATGCATCAATTGATATATTAGTCCAACTTCGATTGTAAAACATCTCATTTTTAATTCTACCAAAGAAACCTTCGCACGCTGCATTATCAGGTGAGCATCCTTTTTTAGACATAGAACGTGTTAGCTTAGCTTCTTCCATTAACCGGATCCACTCTGGCCAGCGGTAATGACTTCCTCTGTCTGAGTGAACAGTAGGGTTTTCTCCTTCTTCTAAGGTGTTTATTGCACCTGTAAGCATAGTATTTGTCAGCTCAGAGGTGGGGTGATTCGAGATACACCACTCTACAATCATTCCATCAAAACAATCTATGATAGGTGACAAGTATACTTTACCTGCTGGCAATTTAAACTCTGTGATATCTGTTAACCACTTGCTGTTTGGCTTATTTGCAGAAAAATCACGCTGGATTGTATTTTTAGGGGCCACCGAGATCTCACCCTTATACGAGGTATACTTCCTTTTTTTCTTACTTATAGCCACCAAGTTTGCTTCTTTCATTAGACGACGAACGACTTTTTCTGACACACGGATTCCTTCCGCGTTCAAAAGAGCATGGATGCGTCTATAACCATAGCATTTATAGTTTGCATCAAATCCTTCTGTGATTTTTTCTTTCAACTCGTCGTACTTGCACCCTACATCTTTAAGAGTCATCTGATAGTAATAAGTACTTCTTTTAAGCTCTAAAGAGATAAGTAAAGTTTTTAAGGGATATTTTACTCTTAGGGCATCAGTAAGGAGTGTCTTTTCTTTGTTTGTTAGATTTTTTAGACTGATGCCCGGATCTTTTTTTATTAGCTCTGCTGCTCCTTCTAGCAAATCTTTTTCCATTTGGAGCTTGAATACTTGTTTTTGTAAGATCTCAACTTCCTCTTCTAGTTTCTCTTTCACTGTATCGTTGCCCTTACGAGTCAACACATTAAGCTCCTCTGTAGCCAGCTCGTTTTTCCATTTGTAAAGTGTCCCCCGGTTCACTTTGTGCTTATCAGCGACAACTAGGGCACTACTCTTTCGAAAACAGAAGTCAGAGACAGCCTCTAATTTATCATCTTGAGAATACTCGACACCACTTTTATGGATTTTTATTTCCTCAGGTCTTGTTCCTGTTACCCATTTTCTAAGGGTCGGCCTGGAAGGATATCCCAGTGCTCTAATGGTTCTCGAGTAATTTTTACCTCTTTCTAGGTAATAGGTAACAGCAGTACTAATCTCTTCATCAGTAAAACGAGCTTTCATTTTACAAGGGTAAATTTCTATACCACTAATACTTTCCTTTTGATACTGAGCATACCACTTTTTTAGTGTTCTGTAATTAGGATACCCTAATTCTCGTATGACACCAGCTATACAATAATCGTACTTTAGATACAGATGTATTGCTTTCATTCTTTCTTCTCTGGAATACATAGACATCCTCCTAGATTAGTATGTCCAAGATTATGTCCGCACCTCT
>JAAYHV010000023.1 GCA_012744355.1 Clostridiales bacterium | reverse complement strand
CTAAACCATATTTAAAACAATTTATAGACGGGTGTATATACTATAAAATTATTAGAACTTTTGGTCTAGGTGAATCTTCAATGGAAATGAAACTAATGCCTTTAATTGACAATCAAAAGGACCCTACCATTGCAACATATGCAAAGGAAGGTGAATGCAGCCTGAGAGTTACATCTAAGAGAAAAAGTTTAGGTGAAGCAAAAGACGCCGTAGATAATATGATAGTAGAAGTTGATAAACTAATAGGTGAGTATATATACAGCTTTGACAATGAAGACTTTGAAAAGGTAGTGTTTGACAAATTAATGGAAAAAAATATTACTATATCAAGCGCTGAGTCATGCACCGGCGGGCTGTTTGCTAAAACTATTACGGACTTTTCTGGTTCTTCTAAGATATTTGATAGAGGGCTTGTTACTTACAGCGATAGTGCCAAAATGGATGAGCTTAAAGTAAAGAAGGAAACTCTCGAAAAATATGGAGCCGTAAGCGAAGAGACAGCGCTTGAGATGGCAGAGGGATTATTTAAAGCTTCTGGCAGCGATCTATGTATATCGGTTACAGGAATTGCAGGACCTGGTGGCGGAACAGATGAAAAACCCGTAGGGCTAGTTTACATTGGATATTTTTACAAAGGCGAAGCTAAAGTTAAGAAAATTCAGGCGAGAAATATCAATAGAATTTGGAATAGAAACTATACATTGCTAAATATGATGAAAATCGTTTACGATTGCATAAATTAGATATTATAAGTGCTTAAATAGGCACGTTTAGACATTGCGAATATTAATAATTTGTAATAATATTATTATAGCTTGACATCAGAGCACAGGTAGATTATTATAAATACGAACAGTTGTTCGTAAACTAGGAGGTAGATATGGCTAAAATGGAAAAAAATAAAACAGTTACTATTGTTACTAATAATGATGAAAGAGAAAAAGCTCTAGAAGCTGCTTTATCACAGATTCATAGGCAGTACGGTAATGGTTCAATTATGAAGCTAGGGGATGATACTGCAAAGGCTAATGTAAAAGCTATATCAACTGGCTCAATTAGTTTAGATTTAGCAACAGGAATTGGCGGAATACCAAGAGGAAGAATTGTAGAAGTATTTGGGCCTGAGTCTTCTGGTAAGACTACGCTCGCGCTTCATATGATTGCTGAAGCTCAAAAAGCTGGAGGCAAAGCTGCCTTTATAGACGCAGAGCATGCCCTTGACCCACAGTACTCTAAAAACTTAGGTGTTGATGTTGATGAACTTCTTGTTTCACAACCAGACACGGGAGAGCAGGCTCTAGAAATATGTGATATGCTAGCTAGAAGTGGAGCTATTGATATAATAGTTATAGACTCAGTTGCAGCTCTTGTTCCTAAAGCCGAGATACAAGGCGAAATGGGAGATTCTCATGTCGGACTTCAAGCTAGGCTTATGTCTCAAGCTTTAAGAAAAATAACAGGATCAGTACATAAGACAAATACATCTATTGTATTTATAAATCAGCTAAGAGAAAAGATAGGTGTTATGTTTGGTAGCCCAGAGACTACTACAGGCGGACGCGCACTTAAATTCTACTCTAGTATGAGACTTGATGTTAGAAGAATAGAAACAATTAAATCTGGAGACGCTATGCTTGGTAACAAGACTAGAGTTAAAGTAGTTAAAAACAAGGTGGCGCCGCCATTTAAATATGCTGAATTTGATATTATGTACGGAGAAGGAATATCTGCAGAAGGCGATATTCTAGATACTGCAGTTACTATGGACTTAGTAGATAAAGCAGGTTCTTGGTATAGCTACGATGGCGAAAGAATCGGTCAGGGACGTGAAAATGTTAAAATTTTCTTAACAGCAAACCCTGATATATTAGAAAGTATAAAGTCTAAAATCTTAAGTGAAATTCACAAAGATGATGAAGTTTTAGTAGATGAAGACGGAGTAGTAATAGAGTAGCAAAAATGATACAATTTTATTGACATCATTTCGAATTTATGCTATATTTAATAAGTTAGCCGCACGAAGTAGGTTTTAAGCGTAAGCACCTGCCTTGGCGAGTCTGAAATGAGGAGGTAAAGTAATATGTATGCAGTAATTAAAACTGGTGGTAAACAATACAGAGTTTCAGAAGGAGACGTAATTAGCATTGAAAAGCTAAATGCTAAAGTTGGAGCGACAGTTGAATTTGATGAAGTTTTATTAGTTGGAGGTAACAAGCTAGAAGTAGGAACTCCATTTGTTGAAGGCTTCAAAGTATCCGCAGAAGTATTAGAAAACGGAAAAGAAAAAAAAGTAATTATTTACAAGTATAAAGCTAAAAAAGACTATAGAAGAAAAAACGGTCATAGACAGCCATTTACAATGGTAAAAATTACAAAATTAGACGGAAGTAAACCAGCTGCAAAGCCTGCTGTTAAGAAAGAAGAAACAGTAGAAGCAGTAAAGGAAACTTCAGAAGTCAATATTTCAATGTCAATGAAAAAAGATGAATTGTTAGCTGCAGCAGAAGCAAAAAATGTTTCAGTAAGCAGCAAAGCAACAAAAGCAGAAATCATAGAAGCTATTGAAGCATCAGCTAAATAGTTTCAGGAAATAGATATTAAGAAGGAGGTGTCTTTCCATGTCAAGTAAAAAAGGAGTCGGTAGTTCCAAGAACGGTCGAGATAGTGCGTCGAAACGTTTAGGAGTTAAGATCGGAGACGGTCAATACGTAAGTGCCGGAAGTATATTAGTTAGACAAAGAGGAACAAAGTTCCATCCTGGTAATAACGTAGGAATCGGTGGCGATGATACTTTATTTTCTAAGGTTACTGGAGCTGTAAAGTTCGAGCAAACTGGTAAACACAGAAAACAAGTCAGCGTATATACAAAAGAAGCATAAGAATGGTTAGCCCCTAAATTATTTTAGGGGCTATTTAAATATTAGAATAGGAAGTGAACTTATGTTTGTAGATAAAGCAAGAATATCCATAATTTCTGGTAAAGGCGGCGATGGTGCTGTCACATTTAGAAGAGAAACTTATGTGCCTGAAGGTGGCCCTGATGGTGGCGATGGCGGCAAAGGCGGAGACGTAATTTTTGTTGCAGATTCCAATCTCAGAACACTTATGGATTTTAGATACAAAAGAAAATATGAGGCCGAAAGCGGTCAAAATGGAATGAAGAAAAAGAGATTTGGTAAGCAAGGCGAACCTCTTGAAATTAGAGTTCCAGTAGGTACTATGATACTAGAAGAAGAAACAGGCCTACTCATGAAAGATATGAAGGAAAACGGTGATAGATTAGTAGTTGCAAAAGGCGGTAGAGGTGGAAAAGGTAATGTACACTTTAAAAGCCCTGTAAGGCAGGCTCCAAACTTTGCAGAGTCAGGCGGCTTTGCTAAAAAAAGAAATGTCATATTGGAACTTAAATTGCTAGCAGACGTTGGCTTAGTGGGATTCCCGAACGTAGGAAAGTCAACACTCCTTTCCATATCAACAGGGGCTAATCCGAAAATTGCAAACTATCATTTTACTACGATAGATCCTAACTTAGGAGTGGTTAATCTGTTTGATAGTTCCTTTGTGATGGCTGATATTGCAGGTATTATCGAAGGAGCTCATCAGGGTCTTGGCTTAGGGTTTCAATTTTTAAAACATATAGAAAGAACCAAAGTGCTAATACACATGGTTGATGTGTCAGGCTCTGAAGGCAGGGAGCCTATAGAAGATTTTGAAAAAATAAACAAAGAGCTTCTTGAGTATAATCCTAATATTCTTAAAAAACCGCAAATAGTAGCAGCAAATAAGATGGACCTTCTAGGTGATGATCTTACTAAATATAATGAATTCAAAGAATACGTGAATTCAAAGGGTTACGATGTTTTTCCACTGTCTGCAGCTACAAAAGAGGGCGTAGAAGCACTTCTATCTGAAGCATTAAATAGACTAGATACCATAGTTGAAGAGCCAGAAGAAGATATTGAGATGTTTGACTTTGAAATGGATAGCTATGATCCTCACTATAAGGTTATTACAGGTTCATATGACGAAAAAGGCAAGGCATACGTCCTTGAAGGTAAACAACTTCTCAAAATATTCAATTCAACAAACTTTAATGATATGGGTTCTTTAAGGTATCTATATAAATACATTGAGAAAAACGGTGCGATTGAAAAGTTAAAGAAACTAGGACTTAGAGATGGAGATACCGTAAGAATTGAAAAGTACGAATTTGAGTATATTGACGATTAAGAGGAATAAAAATGAGTTACATAACTAAAGATGTTCGTAATGAATTATTTGAAGAATTTGAGACGCCAAAGCACATAATTAGTCATTGCAATGAAGTAGCAAGAGTAGCTACGCTAATTGCTAAAAAGCTAAACGAAGCAGGCTATTCTTTGAATATCGATGTGCTAAGAGGCGCAGCTTCAGTCCATGATTTAGTAAGGCTTAGGGAAAGGCACGATTTAGAGTGCGCTAAAATATTAAAAGATAAGGGATATCCGAAGGAATCCGAGCTAGTTAAAAACCACATGAAATACTCTCCATTTAATGTGGTTGGTGACATTGATGAGCAGGATTTACTGTGCTTAGCAGACAGGATTGTCTTAGAGGATAAATACACCGGACTTGAAAAAAGAATGGAATATATAATTGAAAAAGTTAAAGATAAAAATGATATCGTCGATATAATTCTAGGTAAAAAAGCCGAAACAAAGGAATTAATCGAGGGTATAGAAACGAAGATAGGTACAACAATAGATGAATTGTGTGAAAAATAAAATGGATGATAAACTAATAAAAATATTAAACCAAGTAGAAAAACCGGCTAGATATATAGGTAATGAGCTAAACACAGTATTAAAAGACATAGATAAAGTCGATTGTCACCTTGTATTTGCTTTTCCTGATATGTATGAAATAGGGATGTCCTTTTTAGGTCTTGAGATTTTATATAATATAATCAATAAGGATGAAAACCTTTATTGCGAAAGAGTGTTTGCGCCTGGCATGGATATGGAAGAAAAGCTCATTGAAGAAAAATATGAACTATTTTCATTAGAAACAAAAACTCCAATTAAAAAAGCTGATGTTTTAGGATTTACTCTTCAGTATGAAATGACATACACAACCATACTGAGCATGCTTAAATTAGGCAACATACCCCTTTTAGCTAAAGATAGGGGGATAGAGTACCCTATAGTAATAGGCGGTGGGCCCTGTGCATTTAATCCAGAACCTATAGCTGATTTCTTTGACGTAATTTTAATTGGTGATGGCGAAATACAGCTGCCTTCAGTTTTAAATACAATAGGAAAATTTAAAAAAGCTGATAAAACAAAAGATGAAATATTAGAAGAGTTGGCTAAGATAGATGGAGTTTACGTTCCTAAATTCTATGATATTGAATATGCTGATAATGGAACTATTTTAGATATTAAAACTAATAATAGTAATGCTCAGCTTCCAGTTTTAAGAGCTTTTATCGAGAACATAGATGAACTTGAGTTTCCAACTAAAAAAATAGTTCCCTTTATTGAAGTAGTTCATGATAGAGCCGTAATTGAAACTTTTAGGGGATGCACAAGAGGTTGCAGATTTTGTCAAGCTGGCATGATTTATAGACCAGTTAGAGAAAGAAGCGTTGAAACCATAAAGAAATTAGCAGCTTTGCAGCTTGATAATTCTGGTCATAGCGAAATTTCATTACTCTCACTATCAACTAGTGATTACAGCGAATTTGAAAATCTTGCTCTCGATTTGATCAGCGACTGCAAGTCAAGAAATGTTTCGTTGTCTTTGCCTTCACTTAGGCTTGATAGCTTTTCATTTAAAGTGCTAGAGGAAATTCAGGGCTACAAGAAGTCAGGATTAACCTTTGCGCCGGAAGCTGGAACTCAGAGGCTTAGAGACGTAGTTAATAAGGGAATCACAGAAAGTGATATATATGATGCAGTAGAGCAAGCCATTACTCTTGGATGGAAGAAAATTAAGTTCTACTTCATGATAGGTCTTCCGACTGAAACTTATGAAGATTTAGACGGAATAGCAGAAATAGCAAGGAAGGTTATGGATATAAGCAAAAGTATAAATGGCAAAGGTGGAAAGTTTAACATAACTGTTAGCGTTGCTAATTTTGTTCCAAAATGCGGAACTCCTTTTCAATGGTTTCCTCAAAATTCAAATGAAGAATTTATTGAAAAACACAATTACTTATCAAGTAAATTAAAGATGAAGGGTGTAAAATTTAATTATCACGATAGTGCTACTAGCATAGTAGAGGGCGTGCTTGCAAAGGGTGACAGAAGACTAGCTAAGACCATATTAGAAGCACATAAACTAGGTTGCACTTTTGACGGATGGAGTGAACATTTTTCAAAAGAAAAGTGGGATGAGGCTTTTAAAAATACAAATATGAGTAAGGAGTTTTATGCTGAAAGAGAGTTTGGTAGAAATGAAATTCTTCCTTGGGACATAATCGATAGTGGAGTATCTAAAGATTTTCTTCTAAAAGAGTATGATAAAGCCCTTGAAGCTAGCATTACAAAAGATTGTAGGCACGGCTGCACAAACTGCGGGATTAATAAATACGTAGAGTGCAAACAAGGAGGCATTTATGAATAAATTCGTATTAGAATTCAGAAAAGTAGATCTGATGGTATATATATCTCATTTAGATCTGCAAAGATTATTTATAAGAAGTTTTAAAAGAGCCAATATATCACTAAAGCATTCACAGGGCTTTAATCCCCATCCTGCAATGAGTTTTGCTCAGCCTTTGTCTCTTGGCTACGAAGGGCTACATGAATACATTGAATTTGAAACTAATTGTGAGTTTAATACAGATGATATTAAAAACATGATGAGCGAAGTGATGCCAATTGGTATAAGCATACTTAATTGCAGTAAATACAGCGGAAGTAAGAGCCTAGCAGCTACAACAAACGCATGTAAGTATGATGTTATTTTTCCTAAAGTTAAAATTGATGTTGATAGTTATCTTAGCCAAGCTGAAATATTAGCACAAAAAAGGCAGAAGAAAAGTAAAAGACTAAAGGAAGTAAACATTAAAGATAAAATAAGAAATATAGAATGTACGGAGAACAAAGAAGATACAATCCTTCATTTACACCTAGATGGAGGTTCTGAATCAAATTTAAGTCCCGAGCTAATCATCCAAAGTATAACTAAATTTCTAGATGTACCTGTTGACCGAAACGACATAAAAATAATAAGAAAAGAAATAATTTTTCAAACAGCAAAATAAAACTTGCTGTTTTTTATTTAATTATTTTGTATACAAAACTTGACAAAGCAATGTTTTTTATTATATAATCTGTTTGTTACGAGTGACAACTCATATTTTGTTAGCAAGTTGTCACATACTAAGTTATGGAGGTCATAAGATGAAAAAGTTATTATCATTAATATTAATCGTCACTGTAGTGTTTGCATTAACTGCATGCGGCGGTGAAGATGAAAAAAGTAAAATTATTATAGGAGAAGGTGACTGGGATAGTAATGCATTCCACGATCAGGTGGCTAAGTTTATTATAGAAGAGGGTTACGATACAGAAGTTGACATAGTAGCTGCAGATACTCCTGTTATGATATCAGGTTTAAAAACTAAGGATCTTGATTTAGTACTAGAGCTATGGTCAGACAATGTTCCTACATATCAAGACGACATAAATAACGGAGACTATATTGAATTATCATTAAATTTTGATGATAATATGCAAGGCATATACGTTCCTAGGTATCTAGTTGAAGGCGATGATGCGCAGGCTCCTGATCTTAAAACAGTTATGGATTTAAATAACTATACTGACCTTTTTCCGGATCCAGAAGATTCAGACAAAGGCATAATATATGGCGGACCTGAAAGTTGGGCTGCTACTGCAATGCTTCACGACAAAATGGCAGAATATGGTTTAGAAGATAACTACAACTTTAGACCTATAGATTCTAATGCTACACTTTCAGCTACTTTAGCTGCTGCTTATGAAAAAGGTGAACCTTGGGTTGGATACAACTGGGAACCTACTTGGATTATGGGTATGTACGACATGGTTCTTTTAGAAGATAGTGAATATAATGAATCCGATTATGAAAAAGGAATTGGAGCTTTCCCATCAGTACGTGTAATGGTAAATTCTACTCCTGAATTTGTAGAGGATTTCCCTGAAATTGCTGATTTTGCGAAAAATTATCAAACTTCATCTAAGCTAACCAGTGAAGGATTGGCATATATGCAGGAAAATAAGGTAGAGGCTGACGAAGCTGCTATTTGGTTCTTAAAAGAACACGAAGAAGTATGGAAACCTATGGTAAGCGATGAGGCTTACGATAAAATAATAGAAGCAATTAAATAGAAATGATAGCTAGGGAATCGAAAGATTCCCTAGCATTAATAAAAAAGGATGTGATATTTTGTTTGAATTTCCAGAAAGTTTACAATTTGGAATAAGTGAGCCAATAGATAGGGCAGTTAAATGGATGTTAGTTAACTGGGACGGTTTTTTTGATGGTATAAGCAACTTTGTACTTATGGTATTTGATGCAGTGCAAGGAGCTTTGGGAATACTACCTTGGTGGTTAATACTTATAGGTATATTTTTCGCAGGATATAAACTATACAATTTAAGGACTGGAATAACTTTAACTCTTATGTTATTTGCAATAGGATTATTTGGTCTCTGGGATTTGATGATATACACACTGGTCATAGTAATAATATCCGTGCTCGTTTCTGTTGTGCTTGGTATACCTATGGGTATACTCATGGCGAAGTTCGAGATTATAAAGAAAATTAGTCTGCCTCTTTTAGATGCAATGCAGACCATGCCAAGTTTTGTATATCTATTACCAGCTGTTATGTTCTTTGGTTTTGGTAAAGTTCCTGCTGTAATAGCTACAACAACTTATGCGATACCACCATTAATAAGGCTTACATATTTAGGTATTTCTTCAGTAGATACAGAAATTATTGAAGCAGGTAAGTCCTTTGGTTCAACTGCAAAGCAGATGCTTTTAAAAATAGAACTTCCCCAAGCTCTTTCAACTATTATGACAGGCGTAAACCAGACAACTATGATGGCTATGGCTATGGTTGTTATATCGTCGATGATAGGAGCTGAAGGTATTGGAGGACAGGTACTAATAGCTATAAGAAGACTTGAGGTCGGTAGTGGTTTCCAAGCTGGACTTGCAATTGTATTTTTAGCAATTGTACTGGACAGGGTTCTTCAAGGAGTTGCGAATAAACTAAAGGAAACGGAGTAAGTATTATGGCTAATAAAATAGAAATAAAGGATTTAACCTTGGTATTTGGTAAGAAAAAAGAAATCGCACTTGAAATGCTAGACCAAGGTAAAACCATACAGGAAATCAGAGAAGAAACAGGCATTGCTATTGGTGTTAATAATATAAACCTTGATATAGAAGAGGGCGAACTCTTTGTAATAGTTGGGCTATCTGGAAGCGGAAAATCCTCATTAATCAGATGCTTAAATATGCTAAATAAGCCTACAAAAGGCAAAGTATTAATAGATGGTGAAAATATTTGTGAATATGACAAAAAACAACTGATAGAAATAAGAAGGAAAAAAATTTCTATGGTTTTTCAACATTTTGGACTATTAAATCATAGAAGCGTACTTAAAAATGTTGAGTATGGACTCGAAGTACAAGGAATTAAGGAAGCAGAAAGAAAAGAAAAAGCACTAAAATCCATAGAACTAGTTGGACTTTCAGGATGGGAAAATTATTTCCCTAGGCAGCTTAGTGGCGGCATGAAGCAGCGAGTAGGACTTGCTAGAGCTTTAACTAACGATGCGGAGATACTCTTAATGGATGAGCCTTTCAGCGCGCTAGATCCACTTATTAGAAAAGATATGCAAGCTGATTTACTTGGAATGACCGATTACATCGATAAGACAATCATATTTATCACACATGATATGAATGAAGCTTTTAGGCTGGGCGATAGAGCTGCCCTTATGAAAGATGGCAAAATTGTACAGGTAGGAAAACCAGCAGAATTCTTTGAAAATCCTGCAAACGAATACGTTGAAAGATTTATTGAAGATGTAGATAAGTCCAGGATACTTAGAGTAAAAACAGTCATGAGAAAAAATATGTATTTGGCAAAAGTTTCAGATAATAGAGAAACAGTCATAAAAAACATCGAAAGTAACGACCGTGGATACTGCTATGTAAATGATGAAAATAATAAGCTTTTAGGATTTGTAGAATTAGAAAAACTAAAAGATTCTGAAGATGATAACATCTCAAAATTAGTAGATAAAAACTATGAAGAAATAAATAGAAACGCATTTCTTTCAGAGATATGGACTAAACTAGATGAAAGCGCATACGATGTTGCTGTTACCGATAAATCCAATAGGATAAGGGGAATAATAAGTTACGCTGATGCAGTTGCTGCACTATCATAAAATAAAGGAAAATTAAAATGAATAAAACGAGTGCTTTACCGGTTTACATGAAAATAGCTTTAGATGTAGCTGGTAAAATCAGCAGAAAAGAAATTAAAATAGACGCTAAAATAAGCGGAAGGTCTAAACTTTCTAGCGAATACAGCGTTTCACCTGAAACTATCAGAAAGGCAATGACTTTGCTTTCTGATATGGAAATCGTTGAAGTTAAACACGGTAAAGGTATCTTTGTGTCTTCTCATGAGCAGGCAGAAAGATTTATAGATAGTTACAAGGCCAAAGAAAACATTAAAGCTTTAAGACTTAATATAAGCGAGATTCAAAAGAGAAGAGAAACTCTAGACAAAGAACTTAATGAAGCTACTAAAAACATAATAGATTATTCAATAAGATTTAAAAATAATGAATATATACCTATTTATGAAGAACCTGTTTTAGATGAATCTTGGGCTATCGGAAAGTCAATTAAGGAAATTTTAGTTTGGCAAAATACAGGTGCAACTATTGTAGGAATTAATAGAAAAGGCCACATACTTATTTCTCCAGGGCCTTATGAATGCTTAGAGTCAGGTGATGAAATTCTTTTTGTGGGAGACATCAATTCTGGATTTAGACTTAATGAATTCTTAAATACAGTCGCATGATAAAATTTAATAGTAATAAAAGAGTATTCTTTTGCAAATGATTTAAACTTCTTGATTTACAGACCTTTTTGTTATACTGTATATGTATAGTGTGTATGTAGTGTGATTATAAAGGAGTATAATATGAATGGATTAAATTTTGATTTAGAAAGAATTAAGGAGTGTTTGAATACTCCTATGTTTCGTAAGATAGCATTGACTATATTAATAATAGTTATAGCTATCTTTTACTGTTTTTTGAGAGGTAGTGATGAAAAAGAACAGGAGATAACAGTAGATGAGAGCTGTGAAAATGTAATTGTAGAAGAAGTACCTAGTGAAATATATATTGATATAGACGGCGCAGTTAAAAAACCTGGTGTATACAAGGTAGAAACGGGCGCAAGATTGTTTAATATTATAGAAATGGCAGGAGGCCTATGCGAGGACGCAGATGTTACTACTATTAATAGAGCTATGGTTGTAAGCGATGGTTACAAGGTAATCATTCCAAAGGTTGGAGAAACTGTTCAAGAAACAGACATGGCTAGTAATAATGGGATGATAAACATCAACATAGCAAGTTCTGGTGATTTAGAAGAACTTCCCGGAATAGGACCAGTTACTGCAGGAATTATAATTGATTACAGAGAGGAGCATGATGGTTTTAAATCTATAGAAGAATTACTAAATATTTCAGGAATAGGCGTAGTTACATTTGACAAAGTAAAGGATTCAATAACTGTATGATATACCTAAGCGATAACGAAAACGTATACGCAATAGTATGCGAAGATAATGAAAAGTTGCCCGAAACTCTGATAAAGGAATTATTTGAGATTAAAGTATACGAGATATTAGATAAATGTGGAATTCCAAATTATTACATAGGATATGAATTTTTAAAGGATGCCATAATAATAGTTTTAGATGAAAGTGAAAGCAATTGGATAACTAAAACCGTATATCCTAAGATAGCATCAAAACACGGGACTAATATAAGCTGCGTAGACAGCAATATGAGGCATGCTATCAACATAGCGTGGGCAAGTGGAAAATTGCCTAAATACACTACTTTAGGCCTTAAACCTAGTAATTCACAGTTTATATTCCTAATATCAAATATGCTGAAATAATGTGCATAATTCCATACATATTTGTACTGTAAAAAAAACAGTATTTTTTGTTGATTTCAAAAACTGATGGTGATAGAATGAAGGCATTGATGTAACAAATTTAATGTTTATGATTGTTTAATTAATCAAAACTTACATTCTGTTTTGAATAGATATCAGAGGAGGTAATGCAAATGGGAAAGGCTCTAAAAGAAGATTGTAATAATAGCAGTCCTCAAGAGGCAACAGAAGATTTAGTAGCTTTCATAAGATGTAGTGGCGACGCTGCGGGTAAAGAGAGATTCGCCGGTCTAAAGTCTTGTGATGAAGCTAAAGAATTGGGTTTTATTGATGGTGAATGTCAATATGGTTGTCTTGGAGTTGGTTCATGTATCGAGAAGTGTGAGCAAGATGCCATGAAATTAGTTGATGGCAAAGTGATCATAGATAAAGAGAAATGTGATGGTTGTGGTGACTGTCTAGACGCATGTCCGCAAAATATAATAATTCTTGTGCCTAGAGAGGCTACAGTATTTATTCCTTGTGCAAATGAGGAAGAAGATGAAGATAAAACAAGAGCTATTTGTGGTTTCGGATGTATTGGTTGTGGGGAATGTGAAGACATATGCCCTGAAGGCGCGGTTAAAGTTATAGATAACTGTGCAGTAATAGACTACAGTAAATGTGTAGGTTGCGTGGCTTGCTCTGTAGTTTGTACTAAGAAAATTATCGTAGATGAAATTCACGATTTAACAGAAGTTAAAGATCATGTGGCATTTGTAAAATGCTCAGGTGGTGTTAAAGCTCATGCTAAATTTGAAGAATTAGGAATTACTAGTTGCAAGGAAGCTTCAGAGAAAAGATACGAATTTCCAGAATTATGCCAAGTAGGATGTGTTGGCTGCGGAGATTGTGTTGAAGTATGTCGTTTCGATGCAATTAAAGTCATAGATGGAACAGCAAAAGTAGACCCTGATAAATGTGTCGGCTGTTTTGACTGTGTTCTTGAATGTCCTAATGATATCATTATTGAAGTTCCTTACGTAGGAGCTAAGCAGGTTGCCTGCTCAAATACATTTGATGCAGACTTTAAGAAATCTGTTTGCGACTTTGGTTGCGTAGGATGTGGAGACTGTGTTCGTAACTGTCCTAACGGAGCTATCACCTTAGAAGGTTCACTGGCTATCATAAACCCTGATTTATGTGAGAATTGTGGCATCTGTTTGTACATGTGTACTAGAGATGTTATCAGAGAACAAGCAGTTCCTGAATACAATTACTTACAAAAGGCAGCGTTGGATCTTTAGAAAGGGAGTGAGGATATGAGAAAATTAAAAACAATGGACGGAAATACAGCAGCTGCACATGTTGCATATGCATTTTCCGAAGTGTCATGTATTTACCCAATAACGCCTTCTTCACCAATGGCAGAAAGCATTGATGAATGGGCTGCGGACGATAGAAGGAATCTCTTTGGCGAAAGAGTTAAAGTAGTTGAGCTTCAATCAGAAGCTGGCGCTGCAGGAGCTGTACACGGTTCACTAAATACAGGTTCCCTTACAAGCACATTTACAGCTTCACAAGGCTTACTACTTATGATACCTAATATGTATAAAATAGCAGGAGAACAGCTGCCGGCAGTATTCCATGTAGCTGCTAGAGCACTAGCCACTCATGCTTTATCAATATTTGGCGATCATTCAGATGTAATGGGAACGCGTTCAACAGGCTTTTCTATGCTTTCAGCAGGCGGAGTACAGGAAGTAATGGACTTAGCTGCTGTAGCACATTTATCATCTATTAAATCATCGATTCCTTTCGTACATTTCTTTGATGGTTTCAGAACATCTCATGAAATTCAAAATATTGAGGTATGGGATTACAAAGATTTAGACGATATGGTTGATTGGGATAAAATTAAGGCTTTTAAAAAGCACGCTAACAATCCATGCCATCCGCATAGTATGGGTTCCGCCGAGCAGCCTGAAACTTTCTTCCAGCACGTAGAAGCTAAAAACACGGTATATAACGAAGTTCCTGATATAGTTAATGAATATATGGAAAAAGTAAACGAGAAAATAGGTACTGATTACAAACCATTTAACTACTACGGTGCAAAAGATGCAACAGAAATCATAGTTGCTATGGGTTCTGTAAATGATTGCGCTGAAGAAGTTGTAGATTACCTGATGGCAAAGGGCAAGAAGGTAGGACTAATTAAAGTTAGATTATATAGACCGTTCTCTATTAAATATCTATTAAATGTTATACCAAAAACAGTTAAGAAAATTGCAGTATTAGATAGAACAAAAGAACCAGGTTCTACAGGTGAGCCTCTATACTTAGATATAGTTGATGCGCTTAGAGGAACTGAATTTAATGATGCCTTCATATGTGGTGGTCGTTATGGTCTAGGTTCTAAAGATACGCAGCCTGGAGATATAATCGCCGTATATGAGAATCTTTGGAAAGAAAATTCTAAAAAGGAATTCACTCTTTCAATTAACGATGACGTAACTCACTTATCACTTCCAAGAACTGAAAATCCTGTAGTTTCCCCTAAGGGAACTGTATCATGTAAGTTCTGGGGACTAGGTGCTGACGGTACAGTAGGTGCTAACAAAAATAGTATTAAAATAATAGGTGACCACACAGAAAAATTTGTACAGGCATATTTCCAATATGACTCAAAGAAATCTGGTGGTATAACTATTTCTCATTTAAGATTTGGTGATAAGCCAATTAAGTCAACGTATTACGTTCGTAATGCTGACTTTGTAGCTTGTCATAACCCTTCATATATGCAGCAGTTTAACATAGTTGAAGATGTTAACCCTGGTGGAGTTTTCCTACTAAACTGTATATGGGGTGATGAAGAATTAGGTAAGCATTTACCTGCAGCTGCTAAAAGGTTTATAGTTGAAAATGATATTCAGTTCTATACTTGCGATGCAGTAAAACATGCTTTAGCAATAGGACTTGGAGCAAGAAGAACAAACACTGTGCTTCAAGCTGCATTCTTTAAATTAGCAAATATAATTCCTATCGATGAAGCTGTAGGCTATCTTAAAAATGCAATAAAGAATACTTACGCTAGAAAAGGCGAGAAAATAGTAAGGATGAACTACGACGCAGTTGATGCTGGAGTTAACAGTCTACATAAGGTTGTAATTCCTGCTGATTGGGCAGATTCTGTAGATGAACCTGTAGTTACTGATGTAAAATATGATAATGCTTTCCAGGAAAAATATGTTAAAGATATAATGATTCCAACAAGTTCTATGGATGGCGACTTAATTCCTGTTTCAGCGTTCCTAGATACTGTAGACGGTTTACTTCCAGCAGGCACTGCTGCTTTTGAAAAACGCGGTATAGCAGTTGAGGTTCCTGATTGGATTCCTGATAACTGCATGCAGTGTAACTGGTGCGCTTCAGTATGTCCACATTCTGCTATAAGGCCTTTTGTGCTTACTGATAAAGAAGCGGAAGAAATGGGTGCAGATACTGTAGAATTTAGAGGTGATAAGTCTTTGAAATTTACTATGGCTGTATCAGCTTTAGATTGTACTGGTTGCGGTTCTTGCGTTGAAGTATGTCCCGCAAGAAAGAAAGCTTTAGAATTAAAACCATTTGGAGAACTAATTGAAACTCATCAACCTAAATTTGATTATGCAGTTTCACATGTTACTGAGAAGGATTTACCTTTTGATGAATCCACAGTAAAAGGTTCGCAATACAAAAAACCTCTACTTGAATTCTCAGGAGCTTGCCCTGGATGCGGAGAAACTCCATATGCTAAACTTATAACTCAGTTATTTGGTGATAGAATGTTCATAGCTAATGCTACAGGATGTTCATCAATTTGGGGATGCTCAGCACCTTCAACTCCTTATACAACAAACAAAGAAGGCAGAGGACCTGCATGGTCTAACTCGCTCTTTGAAGATAATGCGGAATTTGGTCTTGGTATGGCAGTATCTGTAAAAAATCGCAGAGAAGCTATGCAATCTGTAGTAACTAGATTAGCAAGCGATGCTAAGTACAAAAAATTAGCAAGTAGATGGATAGCAGGTATGCAAGTAATCGAAGAAGCAGAAGAAGCTGGAAACCAGCTATTAGAGCTTTGTAAAACTGATAAAGAAAACGTTGATGCAAATTATGTAGTTGAAAATGCTGATATGCTGCCAAAACCATCAATATGGATATTTGGTGGTGACGGTTGGGCTTATGACATAGGTTACGGCGGCGTAGATCACGCTTTAGCATCAGGTGAAAACATTAATATAATGGTATTTGATACTGAGGTATACTCTAATACAGGTGGACAAGCTTCAAAGGCTACTCCAATTGGTGCAGTAGCTAAATTTGCAGCTAGCGGAAAAGCCACAAATAAAAAGAACTTAGCACAGATGGCTATGACTTACGGTTATGTTTACGTAGCGCAAATCGCTATGGGAGCTAACCCAAACCAGACACTTCAAGCTATTAGAGAAGCTGAAGCATATGAAGGACCATCGCTTATCATATCTTATGCTCCATGTATTAACCACGGTGTTAAATCTGGTATGAATAGATCTATGGAAGAGATGAAAAAAGCAGTGAGAGCTGGTTACTGGAATCTTTTAAGATATAATCCTGAATCGGTTGCTGCAAAGAAAAACCCACTTAGTTTAGACAGTCAAGAACCCACAGAGTCATACAGAGATTTCATCATGGGTGAAGAAAGATATAATTCATTAATTCTTAAGTATCCTGAAAGAGCTGAAAGACTTTTCGCTGAATCAGAAGATGCTTCAAATGATAGGTATGAATCTTTAGCTAGACAAAGAAAGAGTTTTGAACCTAATTAGGAAGGAGATTAAGGATGTATAAAATTGTAAATAAAAAACAATTAAGTCATGATATGGTATGGTTCGATATCGAGGCTCCATTGATTGCAAAAAAGGCTAAACCTGGTCAATTTGTTATTCTTCGTACTGATGAATATGGTGAAAGAATTCCTCTTACTATGGCAGGTCATGATGAAGAAAAAGGCACAATAACTATAGTATTTCAAGCAGTGGGAAAATCCACTAATATTATGGCAGCTTTAGAGGTAGGCCAAGGCTTTAAGGATGTAGTAGGTCCATTAGGAAAACCAACCACAACTGAAGGATTGAAACGAGTTTGCGTTGTAGGTGGAGGTACAGGTAATGCTTTAGCATACCCTATAGCTACTGGTATGCATGCTGCTGGAATCCAAGTTGATATGGTTATGGGTTTTAAAAACAAGGATTTAGTAATTCTTGAAGAAGAATTCAAAGCAGGAGTTGACAATCTTTACATAACTACAGATGATGGTAGTTATGGCGAAAAAGGATTCACAACTGATAAGTTAAAACAATTAATTGAAGATGGTAATAAATATGATGAAGTTATAGCAGTTGGACCGCCTATTATGATGAAATTCATATGCGCAGTTACTAAGAATTACGACATTAAGACCGTAGTATCTTTAACAGCGCTTATGATTGACGGCACTGGTATGTGCGGTGGATGCCGAGTTACTGTTGATGGCGAAAATAAATATGTATGCGTTGATGGTCCTGAGTTTGATGGACAAACTGTTGATTGGGACGAAATCATAGCTAGAAATGCCTTCTATTTCAAAGAGGAAGAAGAAGCTAGGAGTCACAATTGTCACATAGCAGGAGGTGTACGTCACAATGATTAATTTTGTAGAAAATAAAAACCCTATGCCTGAAGTAGACCCTAATGTGCGTAATAAATGTTTCGTAGAGGTTACTAGTGGTTATACAGACAAGATGGCTATAAACGAAGCAATGCGCTGTTTACAGTGTAGAGACAGGCCATGTATGGATGGATGCCCTGTACTTATTAAAATTCCTGAGTTTGTTGCTCAGATAGCTAAAGGTGAATTTGAAGAAGCTTTTCAAATAATAAGTACTACAAGCTCTCTTCCTGCTATATGCGGAAGGGTATGTCCTCAAGAAAGCCAATGCGAAGGCAGATGCGTACGCGGTAAAGATGGAGAACCTGTAGCTATAGGTAGGCTTGAAAGATTTGTAGCAGACTGGCACAGAGATCATTATGGCGATATTAAAGACGAAGCGATTGCTTCTAACGGTCATAAAGTAGCTGTAGTAGGTTCAGGCCCAGCAGGACTTGCTTGTGCAGGAGACCTAATTAACGAAGGATATGACGTAACTGTATTTGAAAGTCTTCATAAAGAGGGCGGAGTACTAGCTTACGGTATACCAGAATTTCGTCTTCCTAAGAGCATAGTGCAAATGGAAGTTGATAAGTTAGCCGATAAAGGTGTTAAGTTTGTTAAAAATGCAGTAGTAGGTATGCTTGTTACTGTAGACGAACTCCTAGAAGAAGGATATGAATCGGTATTTGTAGGAACAGGAGCAGGTCTTCCTAGATTTATGGATATGCCAGGTGAGAATTTACTAGGAGTGTATTCGGCAAATGAATATTTAACTAGAATTAATCTCATGAAGGCTTATAAAAAAGAATACGATACACCGATTAAGTCTAATACAAATGTGGCTGTAATTGGCGGCGGTAACGTTGCTATGGATGCTGCAAGATGTGCTAAACGCATGGGTGCAGAAAATGTTTACATAGTATATAGACGTTCAATGGAAGAAATTCCAGCGCGTAAAGAAGAAATTGAACATGCTATTGAAGAGGGAATAATCTTCAAGCTCTTAAACAACCCAGTGCAGGTATTAGGAGACGAGAAACAGTATGTAACTGGTCTTGAATGCGTTGAGATGGAATTAGGTGAACCTGACGCTTCAGGTAGACGTCGCCCGATAGAAAAAAAGGGTTCAAACTTCGTATTAGATGTTGATGCAGTAATTGTTGCAATAGGTACTAACCTTAACAAACTTATATTAGATACAACTGATCAGCTAGAACCTAATAAAAGAGGAGGTATCTGCGCATCTGATGATGATGGAGTTACTTCAAACCCAGCTGTATTTGCAGGTGGAGACGCTGTAACAGGTGCAGCTACAGTAATACTTGCAATGGGTGCTGGTAAAAAGGCAGCAGCAGGTATGATGGAGTACATGAAGAAAGATCAATAAAGAAATAAATACATAATAAGTAAAAGATAACAAGAAAAGAGAGCAAAATCAATTGTTCTCTTTTCTTGTTATTATCTACGATTTCTAGCTACTAGTCCTTCAATACCGACGCCTTCTACAAACAATTGATTACCAGAATAGTACTTGCTAAAGTCGAATTCTACATCTTCACCATAAGCGTAAACCTTGTTTTCAAAAAAGACTTTACCTAACTCAGAATCGACTTGTTTAAATGAATTTTCTTCTAAAACTTTAATATCTTCATCACTTGCAAACCTTGCAAGAATCTTTGAAACAGGGCCTCCTCAGCCATGTGACAGGTTCACTGCAACAATGATATTAGGCAGATCTTTTTCATTCATATAGTCTTTTACATCTTGACTTAAAATTATATTCATAGTATTACCTCCTTATTTTATATATACCCAGTAGGAGCATTAACTAACTTATATGTATGTGATTATGTTACATAAGATAACTTAAGCTTTCTAGCTTATTTGTTATCTTTTAGACCAAAAGCATCTAGAATTAAGAAAGAGCAATGAAGACATAGATTAATAAAAGATAAATAAAAAAAAGAGAGCAAATCCTTTGCTCTCTTTTGAGTTATTAACAGCTTCTTCCGCCAGTTCCTTTTTCAACACCAACTCCGTCAACAAACAACGTCGTGCTCCAAAAGAACTTGCTTAAGTTGAATTTTACATCTTCTCCATAAGCATAGACTTTTTTATCAAAATAGACTTTGCCCATTTCAGAATCAACTTTTTTAAATGAACCAGACTGTATAACCTTAATATCTTCTTCCGTTGCAAACCTTGCAACGACCTGTGAAACAGGGCCCCCTCAGCCTTGAGACTGAGCAACGGCAACAACGATATTAGGCATTTCTTTTTCATTCATATAATCTTTAACTTCTTGGCTTAATATTATATTCATTAAATTACCTCCTTACTCTTATTTCTTCTACTATAGCAAAATATTTCATGTTTGTATGTGACTAAGTCACATAAGATATCTTAGATTTTCCACATTATATGTTATGTTTTTAGCATCAAAGGCATCTAATATCAATAGGGCATTTTTCCTTGAAGTGTTTAGCTCGTCCCTAAAGTCTCCAAGTGGTACTCCTCCTTTTAAGGATAATTTATTAAATGCTTCAATCGCTTTATCAAAGTTCGTTTTACTTATGTATAAATTAATTCCTAGCTTTATTAGATCACCATTTTTTTCAAGATAAGAAATATACTCCTTGTTATGTTTTGATGTGCTAATAGTAAATTGCTGTTCTTCATAAAATTTTAGTATCTCGTCTAATTTGTCCTGATCTACCTTTACTTTATGGCCTGGTAAATTGATAAGATTGCCATAAGTAGCTAAAACTTGTCTGTTTAGTAAAAGAGTAATTAAAGAATCGATGTTTTTGCTTTCGTCTATTTTTAGCTTGCTTGATATCTTACTGTTAAGCTCTTTAGAAGTCATGCCAAGTCCCATTTTATTATTTACTTGATACTCATTAAATATTTCGGTAGTTTTATCACCAAGTTTTTTAGCTCTATCTTCTGAAAGTAAGTATTCGCCGAAATTTATAACTTTTTTATCATTAACAAGTTCCTTTAGAAGCTCGTCTGTATCATCACCAAATATTTTTCTTAAAAATGCTAATTCCGCAAATATGTTTTTTCCGTATTCTATTACTGATAGTAGGGCAGAGGCTTCGCTACCTGAATCTAAGAGCTTCAAAGCGTCGACTGATTCTTCTTTTAACCCTTTATGTTTTTTAGGTACAGGATTTAATATAAGGCCACCCCCAAAGGTTTCAAGAGGAGAGTAGAACCTAATAATAAAGGGGTCCTTTCTTTTAAGAGCTATTGCTTCTTCAAGCCTTAACTGGGCGTAAGCTTTTTCACCGGCTCTAATTTCGCCTGTGCCGATTAAAACAACTTTAGCCATCATTTCCCTAGACCCAACGTAAAAGTGGACTCTGTCATTGTTTTCGAGCCTCCTCTTAGTGTTTTTAAAGAGAGTAATTGAAACATCCAGCAGCATAGAGGATTCTAATGAATCAGCCTTAGCAAGAACGTCTCCTCTAGCTATATCTTTCTTTTTTAAATTGGTAAGATTAATAGCAGTTCTTTGGCCAGCTGACGCTGAGCCAACATCTTTATCGTGAACCTGTATATTTCTTACCTTAGATTTTGTCATAGAAGGGTAGAGCATAACATCATCGCCTGCATCTAAGCTGCCTTCTATCATGGTGCCAGTAACTACTGTACCAAAACCCTTGATTGAAAAGACTCTGTCTATTGGCATCCTAAAATTCTTTTTATTTGTATTTTTGTTTTCGATTGTTTTAGATATTTTTAAAATTTCATCTTTAAGATAATCAATATTATCCATAGTCTTAGAAGAAACTTTAACTATTTCGCTATCTTCTAAAAAAGTTCCAAGTAAAAGGGTGTTTACATCATCTTCTACAAGGCTTAACATTTCATCATCTACAGTATCAATTTTAGTAATAACTGGTATTCCTTTAGTTATACCTAAACTTTTAATTATATCAAAGTGCTCTATAGTTTGAGGCATTACGCCTTCGTCTGCTGCAATTACAAGAAGGACTATATCGATGCCTTGAGCACCAGCTAGCATGTTTTTTATGAATTTTTCATGACCAGGCACATCAATTATTCCTATATCAAGAAGATCATCATTTTCCATATATGTAAAACCTAGCTCGATGGTGATTCCTCTTCTTTTTTCCTCTGTTAGCCTGTCTGTATCAGTTCCAGTTAAAGCTTTTATGAGCCAGGTCTTACCGTGGTCTACATGGCCGGCTGTTCCGACTACTACGTTTTTCATTTTATAGCTCCTTTATTGCATCCTTTATAACTTCTATTTCATCATCATCAACAGTTCTTAAGACAAATATCAGTTTATCTTTATTAATTCTTGCTATGATAGGTATTCTAAAACTTCTTAGTTTTCTTTCTATTTTTTCTGGAGTTAGTTTATTATGAACTATGCTTACTCCGTATCCATCAAGATACGTAGTAGGGGCCGAGCCACCGCCGATTTGATCTTTTGTTTCTACAACCTCAGCAGAAACGCCATCAATTAAATTTAATTCTTGCTCTAGTTTTTCTGCTTTAGTTTTTATAGTTTCGGGTTTTGATGTAATCATCTTTAAAGTAGGGATCTCATCTTTAGCTTTATCCTCATCTAAGTATGTTCTAAGGGTAACTTCAAGAGAAGCGAGGGTCATCTTATCAATTCGTAATGCTCTTGCTAGGGGATGTTTCTTTAACTTATCAATGAATATTGCCTTGCCTATGATTATGCCGCACTGTGGGCCTCCTAAGAGCTTATCGCCGCTAAAGAGGGCTAAATCTATGCCGCTATTTACAGCATCAAGAACAGTAGGTTCTGATAATCCGTACTTAGATAAATCAATTAAAAGACCGCTTCCCATGTCATATATTACTGGAATGGACTTTTCTTCGCCTAGCTTTACTAGTTCATCTAAGCTGACATCTTCAGTGAAGCCGACTATCTTATAGTTACTGGTATGAACCTTCATAAGAGCTGCTGTTTTTTCATCATCTATTGCCAATTCATAGTCAGAAAGCTTGGTCTTATTAGTTGTGCCTATTTCTTTTAAGCTGCATCCGCTTTGTTTCATAATATCGGGTATTCTAAAAGAACCTCCGATTTCAACGAGCTCTCCGCGAGATACTATCATTTCTTTTCCATATCCCATAGCGGATAAAGTAAGCATTGTGGCTGCTGCATTATTATTTACGACCATTGCAGCTTCCATTCCTGTAAGTTTTTTCAGTATATATTCTACATGGGAGTGGCGAAGACCACGGCTACCTTTAGATAAGTCATATTCTAAGTTTGAATAGGACGTAGCAGAATTTAAAGCTGCTTTTGAAGCCTCATAACTTAGTTTAGATCTACCTAGATTAGTATGAATTACAGTACCAGTAGCGTTTATAACTTTTCTTATGCTAAGCTGCTTTTTCTTTTGAATTTTACTTAATATATTAGCAAGTAGCTTATCGTAATCTAAGACATAACTATCATCAGCTTTTGATATTTCATTTCTTAAATTCGCTATTTCTTCTCTTATGGAATCGAGAACTAGAGCTTTAGGTAGTTCTTTTATGTATTCAAAAAGGCATTGCTCTTGCAATACCTCGTCTATTTTAGGAATTTTCCTCATAATTTCATTATTCATTTTAACCTCCAATTAATTAAATGGCGGAAGCATGTGGGAATTGAACCCACCTAGGAAGCTCTTAACTCCCCAAACCAGTTTTGAAGACTGGAGGGCACACCAGCACCCATCTGCTTCCAAATTAATTCTTAATCTTTTATTTGTATTGACGTAACATCGCGTTTTTTTACTTGACCTATAATTTCAGCGCATTCTAAGCTCTGTTTAAGGTCGCTTATTAGTTTTAATGCTTGTTTTTCAGGCAGGGAAATAAGTAGTCCTCCTGAAGTTTCTGGATTAAAGTATACATTTAGTAGGTTTTCTGATATTTTAGTATCTAGTGAAATATCAGCTCCTACGTAGCTTTTGTTTCTAAGAGTTCCGCCAGGAATTATGTCTGGCATCGCCAGCTCAACGGCGCCACCTAAAATAGGGACTTTACTCTTAAATATTTCTAAAGTTTTTCCGCTTCCTACTGCCATTTCGTAGAGATGGCCAAGAAGGCCAAAGCCTGTTATATCTGTACAGCTGTTAACTTTATATTTACTCATAATCTCAAAAGCTGATTTATTTAGCATTGCCATATATTCTATAGCTTTATCTGTTGCTTCTTTTGGTATATGACCGCCTTTAAAAGCATTATTAATTATTCCGTTACCAATAGGTTTAGTAAGAATTAACAAATCACCTTCCTTGGCATTGTCATTTCTAAGGACCTTATCTATTTCTGTTATTCCAGTTACTGATAATCCGTATTTAGGCTCATTATCGTTTAGAGTATGGCCTCCTGCAATTACAGCTCCAGCTTCAATTACCTTTTCATATCCGCCTTCTAAGATGCTTCTTACGTATTCTAGGTTCATATCAGAAGGGAAGGCTAATATATTCATACAAAGATTAGGGCTAGCTCCCATGGCATATATGTCACTTAGAGAATTGCTCGCCGCTATCTGACCAAAAAGGTAAGGATCATCAACCATAGGAGGAAATAGATCCACCGATTGCACTAATACTTTCTTTTCGTCTATCTTATATACTGCTGCGTCATCGCTGCTTCCATAACCTACGAGTAGGTTAGTGGTATCTCCCATAGGAAGACCACATAAAATCTGTGAAAGGACACCCGGTCCTACCTTAGCCGCTCAGCCGCCGCTAGCAGTTAGTTTTGTCAGTTTAAGTTCTTTTGTCATAAAATCCTCCGCCTGTTATTACCACCATTATATACTATTCAAACAATTATTCAATAATATAGTTTAAATTCTTATGAGTTTTGTGAAATCGGTTGAAAAATGCCCCATTTTGTGTATAATATATTTGTAAAATCAGTGAGGAGAATTATGGATAAATTAAAAATTAATAGAATAAATGAACTTGCAAGAAAGAAAAAAAGTGAAGGTCTTACTCCTTATGAAACGGCTGAACAGGCTGTTTTAAGGGAGGAATACTTAAAAAGCATTAGAAAGAATTTAAAAGATCAACTTGATAATATAGAGATAGTAGACTAGCGAGGAAGTGACATAAATGGAAAAACGAAACGTATACATGGACTACTCAGCAACTACGCCGCTAAAAGGCGAAGTTCTTGATGCCATGATGCCGTATCTTAAAGAAAATTACGGAAATCCTTCCAGTATTTATTCAAAGGGAATTGAAAGCAAAGAAGCTATAAAGCAGTCTAGAACTAAAATTTCACGGCTTATAGGTTCTAAAAGTGATGAAATATATTTTACGAGCTCCGGAAGCGAAGCTGATAACTGGGCCATATTTGGAGCTTTAAAAGGTAATGGCAAGCATATAGTTACAAGTAAAATTGAGCACCCAGCAATATTAAATACCTTGTCATACTTAGAAACAAAGGGCTATGATGTAACATATCTAGATGTTAATGAATCAGGATTAGTAAATCCTGATGACTTAGAAAAAGCTATAAGAGATGATACGGCTCTTGTAACTATTATGATGGCTAATAACGAGATTGGAACTATACAGCCTATACAAAAGCTTGTTAAACTAGCTCATGATAAAAACGTCCTCTTTCACAGCGACGCAGTTCAGGCACTTGGCAATATTCCAGTTGATGTTAATAAACTAGGCGTTGATATGATGTCTTTTTCAGCTCATAAAATATATGGGCCTAAGGGAATAGGTGCTTTATACATTAAAGAAGGCATAGAAATTGAAAACTTCGTATATGGAGGCGGCCAGGAAAATGGAAAAAGAGCAGGAACAGAAAACGTTCCAGCTATTATAGGCTTTGGAAAAGCCGCAGAGCTTGCTATGAACTGTTTAAAAGAACATGTATGCCATTGCCTGGATCTTAGAAATTACTTAGCAGATGAGCTATATGCGGCTGTATTTGATTCACATGTAAACGGAACTATGCTTGATAGACTACCAGGTAATTTAAACGTTTCATTTGATTATGCAGAAGGTGAAGCAATACTACTCATGCTAGACTATATGGGGATATCTGTTTCAACTGGCTCTGCCTGCGGCTCATCTGATAGCGTACCATCACATGTTTTAACTGCAATAGGAGTACCTGAGTCAAGGATACACGGAACTATTAGATTCTCTATCGGTTGTTTTACCACTAAAGATGATGTGGATTACGTTGTAAAGGCAGTTAAAGAAGTTACTAAGAAATTAAAGGAATTATCTCCATTAAAATAGCAAAAGAGGAGTTAAATATTATGAATATGTATAATGACATAGTTATGGATCACTTTATGAACCCAAGAAATGTAGGGGAAATGAAAGAACCAGACGGTATAGGAATATATGGCAGCCCTACATGCGGCGATTTAATGCAAATCCACATTAAGATTGAAGATGACGTAATTACTGATGCCAAATTCAAAGCTTATGGATGCGGCTCTGCTATAGCGTCTTCTAGCATGGCTACTACTTTAATAATCGGGCTTAAAGTAGAAGAAGCACTGAAACTTACAAACGGTGAGATAGTAGATAAGCTAGAAGGACTTCCTGAAGCTAAGATTCACTGCTCAGTGCTAGCTGATATGGCTATTAAAAAGGCGATTTTTGATTATGCTGAATCAAATGATAAGCATTACGATGCATTAAAAGGCTTTGATCCTTATGAAATGCAAGAAGAAGAGCACGTTTGCATATGCGGTAAAGACGAGGAATCGTAATGGAATCCTTAAATGATAAGAAGGTAGTTATTGGATTAAGTGGCGGTGTCGACAGTGGAGCCGCTGCTTTGTTATTAATAAACAAAGGCTACGATGTACATGCACTTTATCTTATTGTTAAAGGCGGCGACACAGAGCATGAGGAAGCTAGGAAAATAGCAGATAAATTAGGAATTCCAATAAATATCAAAGATGTAAGCGCTGATTTTGATGAAAAAGTTATAAAATATTTTATCGATAGATATAACAAAGGCATGACGCCGTCTCCATGCATTATATGTAATAGAGAAATAAAGTTTAAATACCTTATAGATGAGGCAGATAGTATTGGTGCTAAATACATAGCTACTGGCCACTATGCTAAAATAACTGAAATAGATGGTAAAAAGTATATAGGAGTGTCTAAAAATAGAAAAAAAGATCAGTCATATATGCTTGCAAATCTAACAAATGAGCAAATTGAAAGATTAATACTTCCATTAGAGGATTTTTCTGATAAGGAAACTATAAGAAAAATTGCCGAGGATATAGGAAATGATGTTTCAAGTAAAAAGGATAGCCAAGAGCTTTGCTTTGTAAGCCCTGAAACCACTCACATCAACTACTTAAAAGGTAGAGGCGTTGATATCAATGACGGTGAATATATTGATAACGAAGGTAATGTAATTGGAATAAATTCTGGATACCAATGCTACACTATTGGACAAAGAAAAGGATTAAATATTGCACTTGGGCAAAGAATGTTTGTAACAAATATTGACCATGAGAAAAACAAAGTTACTCTTGGAACTAACAGCGAACTTTTTACTAATAAAGCAACTACCAGACATAATAGGATTATCGTTAACCAAGGCGACTATGACATTAAAGTCAGATTTTCAAGTGGCACGGTACACGGTAAAATAATTAATTTTGATAGAGAAAATGATCTTCTTGAAATAGAGTTTAATGAGCCTGTAAGGGCAGTTACACCTGGGCAATTTCTAGTTTTGTATAAAGATGATGTAGTTGTAGGGATAGGTGAAATATTTAATGACACGACTGCCTAATTATGTTATAATGAGTAGTGATATCACAGCGAAGGGAAAGTAATATGGACAAATTAGGTTTAAATGAGATTAGAAAACTTTTCATAGATTTTTTTGAAAAAAGAGGGCATTATGTAGCCAAAAGCGCTTCATTAATTCCTAGAAATGATAACAGTTTACTTATTATAAATTCCGGCATGGCGCCACTCAAACCATATTTTTCATGCGCAGAAACTCCGCCTGCAAAGCGAATGACAACTTGTCAAAAATGCATAAGAACAGGCGATATAGAAAACGTAGGTGTAACTTCAAGACATGCTACCTTCTTTGAAATGCTTGGTAACTTTAGTTTTGGTGACTATTTTAAAGAACAATCATTAAGATGGGGATGGGAATTTATAACAGATTATCTTCATATGCCTACGGAAAATGTATGGGCTACAGTATACGAAGAAGACGATGAAGCATATGAAATATGGAAGAAGCTTGGAATGCCCGAAGAAAAAATAGTGAGGCTTGGCAAAGAGGACAATTTCTGGGAGATTGGACTTGGTCCTTGTGGTCCTTGCTCAGAGCTATATTTTGACAGAGGAGAAAAATTCGGTTGCGGCAAAGAAGACTGTAAACCAGGTTGCGATTGCGATAGATATATAGAATTTTGGAACCACGTATTTACTCAGTACTCAAGAGAAGAAGACGGCAGCTACACTGATTTAGCTAATCCTAATATTGATACTGGTATGGGTCTTGAAAGATTAGCATGTATTATGCAAGATGTTGATTCAATATTTGATGTAGATACTATTAAATATATATTAGACGGAGTTACATGCCTTGCTAATGTAGAATATAAAGACGGCGAAGCTGAAAGCGATATGAGCATAAGAATCATAACTGACCACATAAGGTCTATGGTATTTATGATCAGCGACGGAATTCTTCCAAGCAACGAAGGCAGAGGCTACGTTTTAAGAAGAATAATTAGAAGAGCTGCAAGACACGGGAAGATGCTTGGAATTAAAGCAGGCTTTTTAACAAATTTAACCGATCTTGTAATTGAAGTTTCCGGTGAAGCATATCCAGAACTTATCGAAGAGAAAGACTTTATTAAAAAGATTATTTCAGTTGAAGAAGATAAATTTGCTCAAACTTTAGATCAAGGCATGCTCATACTTAAGACATATATAGACGAAATGAATGAGGAAAAAAACCAGAGATTAGACGGCCGTTTAGCCTTTAAGCTTTATGATACGTATGGTTTTCCGCTAGAGCTTACTCAAGAGATCTTAGCTGAGCACAACAAAGCTATTGATTTAAACGGCTTTAAAGAAAACATGCAAAAGCAGCGTGAAATGGCTAGAAGTAGTCAAAAATGTTCTAGTGATGAGGCGTGGAATGACGCGAGGGATTACAGTAATATTCCTCCAACTAAATTCACAGGCTATACTGAGGCAAAATCAGAGTCTAAAATCCTTTATACTGATACTAATAGCTGCGGTAAAATGCTAATTATACTTGACAAGACGCCTTTTTACGCTACTAGCGGCGGGCAGCTAAATGATATGGGTAAATTACATAATAAAGACTTTAAATGCAATATCGTTGATGTAATAAAGGAAAACGATGCTTATCTACATATAGCTGAAAATGTAGAAGGTGATTTAAAGGTAGGCGAAACTGTAGTTGCTGAAATTGATCAGGTGATTAGAAATAACACATCAAGAAACCATAGTTCTACTCATTTACTTCAAAAAGCTCTTCAGGAAATAGTGGGAGAGCATGTTCACCAAGCAGGTTCTTTAGTTGCTAATAATTATTTAAGATTCGATTTCAATCATTTTGAGGCTGTTACAAAACAGGATTTAAAAAGGGTAGAAGACAGAGTAAATGAAATGATTAACATGTTTTTACCTGTAACTCATGAGGAAATGAGCATAGAAAAAGCTAGAGAAATGGGAGCTACAGCTCTATTTGGAGAAAAATATGGCGATACAGTAAGAGTTATTAAGATGGGTGATTACAGCGCTGAGTTATGCGGAGGCACCCACGTTGAGAATACAGGTTTTATAGGCAGTTTCAAGATATTAAGTGAAGCTGGCGTAGCTTCAGGTGTAAGAAGAATAGAAGCTTTGACTGGAAAAGAAGTTCTTACCACCTTAAATAAATATGAGGATATGCTCAATGAAATATCTACTCGCATGAAGACGACTACCTTTGGTATATCTGAAAGACTCTTAAACATACTTGAAGAAAACAAAGAACTTAAAAAAGCTGTTAAAGAATTTAAAGATAGCACTATGTGCGATGCTGCGAGCAATTTGATAGATGATGCTACTGAAATTAATGGTATAAAGCTATTAACTAAGAGATTTAAAGATACTGATATTGACCAGTTAAGAAAATTAACTGATGATATAAAGTCCGAAAATAAAAAAGTTATTATGGTATTTGCATCGGAGACTAACGATAAGATTATGTTTATCGTTTCCGTTTCTGATGATTTAGTTGAACAAGGCTATCATGCTGGAAAGATGATAAAAACTATTGCAAGCGTTGCTGGAGGCGGTGGAGGTGGCAAAGCCAACATGGCTCAAGCTGGTGCAAAAGATCCATCAAAAATAGATGAAGCCCTTGATATTGCAAAAACTCTAATCTGAGGAGGTTATTATGAAACGAGATACTTTAATGTTTAAAACAGAAAAAACGGAAGATAAATCAAAAAAAGAAATACTTACAGAAATCTTTGATGCTCTTGAAGAAAGAGGATATAACGCTATAGATCAAATGGTAGGTTACCTTACATCTGGAGATCCTTCATATATCACTAGCCATAACAACGCTAGGAATATGATAACAAAAATGGACAGAGATGATTTATTAGAGGAAGTTATAAAGGCTTACCTTGATAAATAGCATTCGAATATTGGCTCTCGATGTTGGAGACAAGACTATAGGTGTTGCGGTAAGTGATCCACTTGGCATTATTGCTCAAGGCATTACCACAGTGGAAAGAATAGGTATTAAAAAGGATACTAATAGAATCGTAGACTATGTTAAGGAATATGAATGTAGCGCGGTTGTATTAGGTCTTCCTATAAACTTAGATGGCTCTGATAGCGTGCAAACTCAAAAGGTGTATGATTTTAAAACGAAACTTGAAAACAAATTTAGAAGCACGGGGCTTTCACACGTTAAACTTGAGTGGCAAGATGAAAGACTTACTACTGTTATGGCAGAGCGAGTACTAATTGATGCTGATGTTAGCAGAAAAAACCGTAAAAAAGTTATTGATAAACAAGCAGCCGTTATAATTTTGCAGAGTTACTTAGATAGGATGTCAAATGTACAAAGTTAATAAATTGGAATTTTTAAGAGAAAATAGTTACTGGGGTAGAGGAATAATAATAGGCAAAAATAGTCATAGTGCTGTAGTTGCCTATTTTATTATGGGAAGAAGTGAAAATAGCAGAAACAGATACTTCTTTGCTGAAGGTGATAATATTGCTATAGCGCCATTTGAAAATAAGAAGGATTTTGATCCAAGCCTAGTTGTATATTATCCTGTAAAAAAATACAAAAACAGCTTAATTGTAACTAATGGTGATCAAACTGACACTATTTATGACTTTTTAAGTGAAGATAAGTCTTTTGAAGCTGCCCTTAGAACTAGGAAATTTGAACCAGATGTTCCAAATTACACGCCTAGGATAAGCGGCATCTTATATTTTAGTGATCTTGATTTTAAATATAAGATGAGCATATTAAAAAACAGAGATTCTGAGGGCTCAACTTGCAATAGGCAGTTCTTTGAATACTCAGCTAAAGAAGGGGAGGGACACTTTATTCATACGTATATGGAAAATGATAATCCGCTACCTACATTTGCTGGAGAACCTAAAACGGTTGAAATACCAGATGATTTCGATGAATTTGGAAACACAATTTGGAATAACTTAGATGAAGATAATAAGATATCTCTGATGATTAAGTTTATAAATCTTGATACCAAAGATACTAAAACTAAAATATATAATAAGAGAAAGGGCGATTAATGGATAACACAATGATTTATATGTCTCCATTTTCTACTCGTTATGCCAGCGAAGATATGAAATATATCTTTTCAGATACAAAAAAAATTACAACTTGGCACGAGCTTTGGATTGCTCTTGCAAAAGCAGAGCGGGAGCTAGGATTAAATGTTACTAAAGAGCAGATAGATGAGATGATCACAAATAAAGATATAATCGATTTTGACGTTGCTAAAGCTAGAGAAAAAGAAGTAAGGCATGATGTGATGAGTCATATTTATGCTTATGGTAAAAGATGCCCTAAAGCTGAACCTATAATACACTTAGGAGCTACTTCTTGCTACGTAGGCGATAACACTGATGTTATTTTAATGAGAGAATCTCTTAAGTTGGTAATGAAAAAGCTTGTTCAGGTTATGAAGAATCTCGCAGCATTCTCCAATGAATACAAAGATCTTCCATGCCTAGGATATACCCATCTTCAGCCAGCTCAGCTAACTACCGTTGGTAAAAGAGCTAGCCTGTGGCTATATGAGCTATATATGGACGCTGTAGAAGTTGAACGAAAGATAGATGAGCTTATGCTCCTTGGTTCTAAGGGAACAACTGGTACCCAGGCAAGTTTTATGGAGCTATTTGAAGGCGACGAAAATAAAGTAAAAGAACTTGATAAGATAATAGCCAGAGAAATGGATTTTAGGGAATGTGTAAAAGTTTCAGGGCAAACGTATTCGAGAAAAATAGACAGCATGGTTTTATCGATTCTTTCTGGAATCGCTCAAAGCGCTTCTAAATTCTCTAACGATATGAGAATACTACAATCATTTGGTGAAATGGAAGAGCCCTTTGAAAAGAGTCAAATAGGTTCATCTGCTATGCCATATAAAAGAAACCCGATGAGATCTGAAAGAATTACATCTATTGCAAGGCACGTAATTGTTAATTCTTTAAACCCATCTTTTACGGCTGCTACTCAGTGGTTTGAAAGGTCTTTAGATGATTCTGCAAATAAAAGAGTTACAATTCCAGAAAGCTTTTTAGCAATTGACAGCATTTTAAACCTATATATTAATATCACATCTGATATGGTTGTTTATCCTAAGGTTATAAATTCTAGAATCATGGAAAAACTACCGTTTATCGCTACTGAAAATATAATGATGGAAGCTGTTAAACGCGGTGGAAACCGCCAGAAACTCCATGAGCTTTTAAGAGTTCACTCTCATGCTGCTACTTTGCAGGTTAAAACCGAAGGCCAGCAGAATGATCTAGTGGACAGATTGGCTAACGATAATAGTTTTATGTTAACTAAAGAGGAAATTTTAAGTCAGCTTGATCCTTTGCTATATGTTGGAAGAAGCTGCAGTCAAGTTACTGAGCTTTTAGATGATTTAATCAAGCCGTTTATAGAAAAGTATTCCTGTAATGATGAATTGAATACAGAAATTAACGTATAAAGGAGCCTAATTATGGAACTTAAATATGGATGTAATCCAAATCAAAAACCAGCTAGTGTATATATGGAAGATAAAATCGAATTACCTTTTAAGGTCTTAAACGGTAAACCTGGATATATAAACCTTTTGGATGCTTTAAACGGCTGGCAACTAGTTGCTGAGCTTAAAAAAGCTACAGGAATACCTGCAGCTACTTCGTTTAAACATGTAAGCCCAACAGCGGCAGCTATTGGTAATGTAATGAGCGATAAATTAAAAAGAGCATATTTTGTAGATGACATAATAGGATTAGATAAGTCTCCCATAGCTACGGCTTACGCAAGGGCTAGAGGAGCTGACAGGATGTCTTCCTTTGGAGATTTTATATCGCTAAGTGATACATGCGATGAAACATGCGCAAATATAATAAAGAGGGAAGTTTCTGACGGCATAATTGCTCCTGGTTTTACTGACGAAGCCTTGAAAATTCTCAAAAGTAAAAAAAGAGGAAATTATGTAATCTTAAAAATTGATTCTGAATATGTTCCTTTAGAAACTGAGAAAAAGCAAGTATTTGGCGTAACTTTTGAGCAAAAAAGAAACGATGTTGAAATAAATAGGGACTCTATGAAAAACATTGTTACTGAGAATAAAGAGCTTGGTGAAGCTGCTATAAACAATCTTTTAGTGGCATCAATTACTCTTAAGTACACTCAGTCAAACTCCATTGCTTTTGCAGCTGACGGCCAAGTTATAGGCGTTGGAGCAGGTCAGCAGTCAAGAATACACTGCACAAGGCTAGCTGGAAGCAAGGCTGATAACTGGATTCTAAGACAAACAGACAAAGTATTAAACTTACCTTTTAGGCCTGAAATTGGCCGAGCTGTAAGGGATAATTTCATAGATAGATACATAGCTTTGGAAAACACTCCTGAGTCCATATTAGATTTCGACTTTACCGAACTCTTTGATGATAGACCTGAAATATTTCTCAAGCGTGAAAAATATGAATTGATTGGAAAGGCAAATAATATTGCTCTAGCTTCTGATGCATTCTTTCCTTTTGAAGATAATATAGAAAGAGCACATAAAAGCAATGTTAAATATGTAGTTCAACCTGGTGGCTCAATCAGAGATGATGAGGTTATAGAAACATGCGATAAATACGATATGGTTATGGTATTTAATGGAATCAGGCTATTTCATCACTAGGAGAATATTATAAACTATGAAATCTAAACGATTAAAAAAACGGTATATTATTTTGATATTATTGTTTTTAACTATTATTTGGGTAGTTTTTACTAATACTCATATTCAAACTACAAGGCTAGAGATAAAAAACAGCAATATTCTCAGTGGTTTTACTGGTTACAAAATAGCTGTAATTGCAGATTTACATAACAAAGATTGGGGAAATAAATTAATAAAGCCTCTAGAGGATGAAGCTCCAGATATCATCGTAATTGTAGGCGACTTAATTGATTCTTCGCATACTGATTTAGATATCGCCCTTGATTTTATAGGGAATGCAAAACAGATTGCCCCTGTATACTATGTTTCAGGTAATCACGAAGCGTGGAGTAACCAGTATGAAACTTTAAAAGAATCTTTACTAGAAGAAGATATAATTGTATTAGATGATGAAAAATTGTTATTAAGTCATAATAATGACGAAATCATGCTCTTAGGTTTACAAGACACAGACTTTAATAATAGAAATAAAACCAGTATTGATAATAAATTAAAAGAATTAGTTGGTGATTATAAAGGCTATAAAATATTACTATCACATAGACCTGAATATTTTGAAAGCTCTATAACTTCAGGTATTGATTTAGCCCTGACAGGCCACGCTCACGGCGGGCAAGTAAGGATACCATTTATTGGAGGACTAGTAGCTCCTAATCAAGGATTTTTACCTAAGTACACATCTGGAGTTTATTCAAAAGGATCGACTGATATGGTTGTAAGCCGCGGACTAGGTAATAGCAT
>JAAYHV010000170.1 GCA_012744355.1 Clostridiales bacterium | reverse complement strand
GGAATAGTAAACGGCGGATTTAATTTAGGAAACATATAAAAGTAGCTTTGACTTGTATATACAAGTGATTGAGCATAAGCAAAGTATTTAATAAGGTAACGTGCGGAACATATGAGGAGGTACTCTGATTATTAGTTCCCGAAAGTATATTGACACTATCCATATTTCAGTATAGATTGATATAATGAAATGAAAGTGATATAATCAAGTTAGAATTTCATTGTAGGAGGTAAAATATGGATAATCAAAGTGGAGTATGGAAAACAAACCTTTCCGGTAATATGGCATATCAATCTTTTTTGCCGACAGATCTATCTCACATTTCAGGAATAGATATGGATGAAGAAGGATTAAAGCTTCTCATTAAAGCTAATAAAGAATTAGCATATTTAGAGGGTATAACATCTAGAATACCTTCATTGCCTTTATATGTTTCAATGTATGTACGTAAGGAAGCATTGCTTTCTTCTCAAATAGAAGGGACTCAAGCGACTCTTGAGGATGTGCTAGATCCGAGTGTGGAACGTAATGCGAACAGAGACGTAAGTGATGTAATAAACTATATTAAAGCAACTGAATACGCTGTTCAAAGGCTTAATGAATTACCTTTATGTAATCGCCTAATAAAAGAAATTCACTCAGTATTAATGTCGGGAATTCGAGGTCATGAAAAGTCACCTGGAGAATTTAGAGTCACACAGAATTGGATTGGCGGAGAAGGAAGCACAATTAGTAATGCTAGATATATTCCTCCGTCGCCAGAAGACATGATGGAGTGTATATCTGATCTAGAAAAATACATGAATACAGAAGATGAGGAAACGGATACTCTTGTTAAAGCAGCTTTATTACATTATCAATTTGAAACGATACATCCGTTTTTGGATGGTAATGGCAGAGTGGGAAGGCTTATGATAACGTTATTTTTAATGGAGCAAAAGGTTTTGACAACGCCCGCTATATATATTTCATATTTTTTAAAGAGGAATCGTATTGAGTATTATGACAGAATGACAGAAGTGCGTAAGAAGGGTGATTATCTGCAATGGATAAAATTCTTCCTTCAGGCCATTTATGAATCATCAAAAGATGCAGTAATAACGATTAATAAACTTTCATCATTGCATGATAAGAACATAAAAAAACTAGTTGACATTCCCAGAAATCAGAACTTATTACGTATATTTGAATATTTAGAAAAAGCACCGATTATTGAAACTAAAAAAACTGCCCTAGAACTTGAATTAGCATTTAACACTGTATCAAAGGCGATAACAATCTTTATTGAGCTTGGGGTATTAAAGGAAAATCCAAAGATTGGAAGAACCAGAACCTTTTCCTATGATGGTTATTTGAAAATACTAAAAAAAGATACCATATAGCAAAAGAAGTAGGCGTTTAATAGGACACATTATTAGGTATAATGAATTTATCCTTGTTATATAATATGTACATCTAATTTGACTGAGGCAGCGATAAGATAATTTGCTTATAAGAACTACACATCGTAAATTGTTTTCTATCCTAGAAGGTAAGGAATAGATATTAATCAAAATCATAAATATATGATGAAGGTTCCCTTAAAAAAGCAATTCAGGTATATATTAACTTTTACAACAAAGTACGCCTACAAGTATTTTAAGGATGTAAAAAACCTAAAGAAATGGGTATTGAGGTTTTAGAAAAAGACAATCTACTCAAATTTCCTGTCTTGTAAATAAACCAATTGAAAAAAGTACAAAGCTACTTGAATAGAAAAACTGCCGCACCAATTGGCTACGGCAGCTACATAAATTTCTAGATATGGGCCTGTCTACTTGAAAAAGGTCATATCATACTCTCACTAGCTATTGTTTCTATACTCTATTTTATCCGAAATATCTTTTTAAGAGACCTGCAAAAGCTTTTCCGTGCCTTGCTTCATCTCTTGCCATTTCATGAACAGTATCATGAATAGCATCAAGATTTGCTTTCTTTGCTCTTGTAGCTAAATCCACTTTTCCAAGTGTTGCGCCATTTTCAGCTGCAACTCTTAATTCTAAATTTTTCTTTGTGCTATCTGTAAGAACTTCTCCTAGAAGCTCTGCAAATTTCGCTGCATGTTCTGCTTCTTCCATAGCTGCCTGCTCGTAGTACACGCCTATTTCAGGAAATCCTTCTCTGTGAGCTACTCTACCCATTGCTAGGTACATTCCTACTTCTGTGCATTCTGCTTCGAAGTTTGCTCTTAGGTCACAAATAATGTCTTCGCTTGCACCTTTTGCTACGCCAAGTACATGTTCTGCTGCCCATGTCATTTCGCCTGATTGTTTGTTAAACTTTTCAGGACCTACGCTGCATACTGGACATTTTGCTGGAGGCTCTTCACCTTCGTGAACATGGCCACAAACGCTGCATACCCATTTTGAAGGTTCTTCATCAGCCTCTTCAGCTTTAGCTTCCTTCTTTTCTTCAAACTTGTCAGGACCTACGCCGCATACCGGACACTTTTCTGGTGCTGAATCTCCCTCGTGAACATAACCACATACTTTACATACCCATTTACTCATAATTTGTTCTCCTCTCGATTTACGTTAATTCTTAATTTTTAATTTTTCTAAGCAATCAGGACATAGTCCATGATAACTAGAAATGCAACCTTGGATTTCACCTTTAAAACCCTCTTGGCCAGTAGCTAAGATTTTATTCTTATCTACATCTAAATCTAATACAGCAAAGCAGTTTGTGCAAAAGAAATGTGGATGCTGATTTGGAATAGGGTCATACCTATCCGGTCCAAACGGTGATCTCACTATTAAAATTTTGTCTAAAGATGCTAATTGCTTCAAATTCCGATATACTGTTCCCATACTGATATTTGGTAACTCTTTCTTTACTTCTTGATACAGTGTTTCCGCAGTAGGGTGATCAGTACGACCAGATAAACGCGCTATTATGGCATCTCTCTGTTTACTGTGTTTGATCATATTCCTCCTTACTGATAATAGTAACGATTACTGTTATCATAATAGCATTTTAAAAATAAATGTCAATAACTTTAAAACATTTTTACAAATTATATTTTTATGTTAGAATGTATCAATGAGGAGAACGTAATTATGGATAAATATATTTTAGCATTAGATCAAGGAACGACAACTTCAAGATGCGTTGTCTACGACCATAATAGCAATGTAGTAAGTGTTGCTCAAAAGGAGTTCAAACAGTATTTTCCAAAAGACGGATGGGTGGAGCACGATGCAATTGAAATATGGTCTACCCAGATGTCAGTAGCTCAAGAAGCCATGCTTAATGCTAACTTGACCTACGATAAGATTGCGGCTATAGGCATAACAAACCAAAGAGAAACAACTATAGTTTGGGATAAAAAAACTGGACAACCTGTCTATAACGCCATAGTATGGCAATGTAGAAGAACAGCTAAATATTGTGAGGACCTTAATAAACAAGGATACTCAGAACTGATAAGAAAAAAGACAGGTCTTTTAATAGATGGATATTTTAGTGGAACTAAGATCAAGTGGATACTTGATAATGTTGAAGGTGCCAGAAAAAAGGCAGAAGCAGGAGAACTGTTATTTGGGACCGTTGAATCCTGGCTTATTTGGAAAATGACTGACGGGAAGGTTCACGTTACCGATTATTCAAACGCGTCTAGAACTATGCTGTTTAATATTAATGAATTAAAATGGGATGATGAAATACTTGAGCTTTTAGATATACCAAAAGTCATGCTACCAAAACCTGTAGAGTGTTCTAAGGTATATGGAGAGACCATATCAACTTTATTCGGTGGACCAATTCTAATAGCAGGTTCTGCAGGAGACCAACAGGCTGCGTTATTTGGGCAAACATGTTTTGAAAAAGGAAGTGTTAAGAGCACATACGGAACTGGCAATTTCCTACTTTTGAATACAGGAAATGATATAGTTTTTTCTAAAAACGGACTATTAACAACAGTTGCATGGGGAATTAATGGCAAGGTGACATACGCTTTGGAGGGATCTGTATTTATATGCGGAGCAGCTATTCAGTGGCTAAGAGATGAGCTTGATCTATTAAAGAACGCTCCTGATTCTGAGAAAATGGCATTTTCTGTTAAGGACACCGCCGGAGTATATATAGTACCAGCCTTTGTTGGACTAGGGGCGCCTCATTGGGAGCCATATGCTAGAGGAGCTGTATTCGGACTAACTAGAGGTGCTAACAAAAATCATTTAGTAAGAGCTACATTAGAAGCGATTGCTTATCAAAGCGATGACCTTATTAAGGCTATGGAAACTGACTTAGGAAAGAAGATTAATGAGCTTAGAGTTGATGGCGGTGCATGCAATAACAATTTCCTAATGCAGTTTCAATCTGATATTTCCGATATGAAGGTAATAAGGCCTAAAAATATTGAGTCAACGTCACTAGGAGCAGCTTACCTTGCAGGTCTTGCTGTAGGATATTTTAAAGATTGCGACGAAATAAAGACTTCTGCTAAGGCTGACATGACCTTTGAGCCTGACATGGAAGAGGAAAAGAGAAGCGAGCTTATTAGAGGCTGGAAGAGAGCTATAAAGGCAGCAATTAATTATTAACTTACAAAGGAGGCCATATGATTTTAAATATTAGAGATATTAATTACAATAGAAATATGATAATAAGCGTATATGCAGATGATGATTTTTTGTTTAGAAAACTAATCAAAAGTGATGCGGATCTAGGAAAAGAAAAAAGTCCCTCGTTAGAAATTGATTTGCCTAAATGTAGCAAAGTAAAGCTTATCTGTTCAAAGAAAAAGGAAAGCCTAATTACGGGCCCTCCATTCCTTGATTATCTAATATCGACTATATTTACACTGATTACCATATTTATACCTAAGCTATTTACCGACCAGTATTTTATGAATTACCTTGTAAGTAAAGAAACCGAGATAAACCTTTTAGGAGATTTCGATGGTGATAAAGAGTTGGACTTGGCATTTAGCCAGTTTACATATCTCAAACCTTATTTAAACTTAGAAACAGAAAATCAAGATATCAAGATAATATATGATTATGATAAGCGTGAAGAGGAAATTCAAGCGAGTTGGAGCGAGTACGTCAAAATGATTTTTAAGTATCTCATCATTACAACAGTGGTAGGAGCTATATTAATCATAGATGCATTAGGCGCTGTAAGGCTTGCTTACTTAGGAGAATTTGGAGTATTAATTATACCTTTAGGGGTTATTCAGTATTTAAAACTTTACCTAATTGGTGGAAGGCAAAAGAGAGAATATGAAGACATAGTATTGAATGCTGAAAGGGGTGAGAGCTAATGATAATTAAACTTGATGGTATAGATTTAGATTCTATAAAATATTATAACTGTTTAGTAGATGGTTCAATATTAGCTAGCGGTGTTGTGAGCACATATGAACTGACTGAAATTCAATTAAATATTGATAATGAAGAACATTTAATAGAATTAGAACTTGCAAAATCTGCCGATAAAAAAGAAAATGAAGCGATGTTTAGTATATTATGGAGCTTTATTACATTCTTCTCATCTGATATTCGTGCAAACTATTTTACTATTTATCATGGCCTACATGAAGCGGTGAAGATTAAAGGAAATAATCTTAGCGATAGAACTGTAAATTTAAAAATTGCTTCACCTGGCTCGGGCAAACTCAATTACTCAATTGAACCGGATATTATGGAAGAATCACTTGATATTATAAAGGAGAGTAACATTAATCCCGAGTACATGGAAAGGACCTATAAAAGATATAAGAGCCTTTCAATGGCAATTGCAGTAGTACTTATTCTGATTGGCGCGGTGCTTCTTTTTACTTCTAATAGAGAACCTCATCTTTACAGAACGATAGGAATCGGAGCATATCTTGCAATTTGCGGAGTCATGGGCTATATAAGAAGAAGTAAAATTGCAAAAAAGCAATATGAAGAATACTTATAAAAATTCTCGAAAGGGAAACCTTTATAAAATAAAAGAGAAAACTTGTTTTAGAGAATTTAAACTGTCTACTTGACAGGGGCTAGCTTACTTTTATGCTCGTTAAATTATAGTTATGAATATAGAAATCTTTTTGATTATAAAATAGAGGAGAATAGGTCAACGAATTATAATGAATTTATGTAATCTGTTGATGAAAAATTAATTATAATTTCTGAAAAAGGAAAAAACTAAATGGGTATACAACATGGTATGGACTGCAATTGAAAATGATAGGATAGGTTACTAAATTCCTTAGACGGGAAAATAGTATAGCGCAGCCACTTACAATAAAGATAAGCTAGAATAACACTTCAAAAAGTAGAAGAGGCAAAATTTTATTTTAAGTGCAGTGGCTGCGGAGAATGGACAAGATTACTGAGGTTTTGAAACAAATTGCTATATGTAGGAAAGGTAAATCAATAAAAGTGAGTTGTGTGATGAAGTACAACTTATTACAGAGCTAGCAGTAATATGTATGATAAATTTGACGTGGTAGAAAACTTTACTGCTTGTATAGAATCCATACAATATTGCAAATTAATGAATAAATTCGAAAAGGAGATGAAATAACATGAGTCACGAAAAATACGAAACTTATATCAGAGAATATGAACAGAAATGTGATGAAATTCGAATGAGAAATGAAACTTATTTGGAAGAGTTGCAGGAGGATCTTTTAAAAGATGGATTAAAAGATAAGACCGTAAATAGACATTTGCGTAATGTCGACTTTTATATAAACACATATCTTTTGAGGGAAGAACCGCTGGAGATGATAGTTGGTGCAAGTTATTTGTATATAGATGAATTTTTTGGAGACTTCTTTATTCGTAAGTGTATGTGGTCTACTCCCGGCAAAATTAAAAGCACTGCAGAAAGTATAAAAAAATTTTATAAAAGCATGTTTCAACGAGGGCATATTGAAAAATTAGACTACGTGGAATTGACGGAAATTATAAAAGATAGTATATATACTTGGCTAGAAGATTGTGAAATCTACAACGATCCCGACTCACCTAATCCGTTTAGTCCGTTTTAATGGTTTAGAGGCCAATTTACGTATACAAAAAATGATTAGATGCAGAGGATAAGTTTTAAAGCCGTAAGAATATTAGAATTTCTTGCGGAGCAAAACCTTTCACTAAAGGTAGGATGCTATCTCCTTTCAATATTGTTTTCTCCAATTAAGGCAAGTTGGGACGGTTTTATAGTTGTCTAAAATTTATGCTTTTAAAGACCTAAAAGCATAAATTAGGCGTATTAAAAACAAACAACATACTAATGCAAACGCGTGGATGGATTAGTCCTATTGAAATGAGAGCAATTAAATTTAAAAGTATCAAGACATACAATGGAAGTGATTCTAATTATAAGGGCTTGATTGAAACCTCAAAAAGCGAAGTTGTTAACAAGAAGAATATAAATCAAGCAAGAACAAGCAATGATGAAATAGGATTAATATTGAATAGACCAATATTTATAAATGGATAAAAAGGAGCAATGGAATATCTCAATAATTTAGTAAATTTAAAAAAACCTGTAAGACATTTATAATAACGCTTACAGGTTCTTTTGCTGTTTGGTACCGCCTAGGGGAATTGAACCCCTGACTCAGCCTTGAGAGGGCTG
>JAAYHV010000022.1 GCA_012744355.1 Clostridiales bacterium | reverse complement strand
TGTAATATAACGCTACCTATTATAATAGTTCCAATTAATAATATGCGAAATTTACTTTTCATTACTTATCTCTCTTTTGTTTAATAAATATTTCTATAAAATAAACAAGGCACTTGACGAACCTTTTCAGCAGGTAGATTGGATTTTACAAGACTTATATTACGAGGTTTTACCTAGGGCTGCATTAATAATTTTGTCTTTACTATTTAGATTTTAGTAAATCGCGAATTTCTTCAAGCAGTAAAATGTCTTGGGTTGGTGCAGGAGGCGCTGAAGCTTCTTCAGCTTTTTTCTTTTTCATGGATAAAAATAATTTTATGAACATGAACATTGAAAAAGCTATAATAATAAAATCTACACTTGCTTGAATAAAAGCACCATAAAGTATAGCGGCTTCTTCAATCTCTCCACTTGCAGGTGTTATGACATACTTTAAGTCAGTGAAATTTATACCACCCAAAAGCACACCTATCGCAGGCATAATAATATCATTTACAAGAGATGAAATTATTTTACCAAAAGCTCCTCCTATTATAATAGCAACAGCAAGGTCAATAATATTTCCTTTAAGTACAAACTCTTTAAATTCTTTAATCATTTTAATTACCCTCTTTCATTTTTTTAATTTGCAAAATTTCATGGCATTGCTTTTAAATTTTTATATCCGTGTGATTTTAATTCTTTTACCACTCTATTAGTTATTACTATTGAGGACATTCTACTTTTAAACCTCCTTAACTGAATTCTTTGATTTTCCGTTCATGCTTGATATGTTACTTTAATAAACTATATCAACCCTACTTCCATTAGACTTTTCTTTTGTTACAACTATTTGTTTTTCAATCTTATCCTTAAGCTCCCCAACGTGTGAAATTATTCCAACTAGGCGATTCCCTTCAGTAAGTCCTGCTAGCGCTCTTATTGCCTGTTGCAATGATTCTTCATCTAAAGAACCAAATCCTTCATCAACAAACATTGTATCTAACCTAATCCCACCTGCTGATGACTGAATCTCATCAGATAATCCAAGAGCAAGTGAAAGGGATGCTTTAAAAGATTCGCCACCTGAAAGTGTTTTAACACTACGCATAGATCCGTTGTAATGGTCTATTACATCAAGTTCGAGGCCACTTTGGCTACGATTATTTTCCGCAACCTTGCGACGTTTTAGTTCATATTGTCCACCTGACATTACCATTAATCTGGTATTTGCTCTTGCAATTATTCGGTCAAAGTAATTCATTTGAATATATGTCTCTAGCATTATTTTTTCTTTGCCGCTAATATTACCGTTAGCAGTATTTGATAGTGATCTGGCCCAAATCAATTTTATCTCTAATGATTTAATCTCTTCGGCTTTTTCTTTTATTTTTTCTAATGCCGTTTTATTTGTAGATATTCGAGTTTGTATTAGAGTCTGTTTTTCATCTATTGATTTTTTACTGCCGATCAATTCTTTTCTCTTGTCTTTTTCCAAATCAATATCTATCTCATCTGATTTTTCTAGCTGCTTTTCAAGTTGTTCTATTGTCCCCTTTAGTTGCTCAATTCCTTTTTCACAATCAAAGTATTTCTTTTGAGATTCATCATAGGCTTTTTTCATCAAATCTCTTTTTTCAGCAAGTTCCTTTATTTTTCTTTCAGCTTCTTTCTTGCTTGCATATTTAAGCTTTTCTGCCAACTTCTTAATCTGCTTGCACAGTTCATCCTTACGAACAGCATTTGAAGTTATTCTTTCATTAGTGTCTTTTGATAATTTGTCAGTTTTTTCTATTCTATCTTCTTCATTGGGTATACTTCTCTCAAGTTCAGTTTTTTGGTTAATTCTCTTTTCTTCAGCTTCCAGATTATTTTCGATTTCTTTTAGACTATTTTTAACAGATTCCGAGCGTTTTGCTATACTATTTTTTGCCTCTTCAATGCTGCATTCTCCGATTAACTCATCTGTCTGTTTTTTAATTGTAATTTTTGTTACAGTAACTTCTCCTTTTAAATTCCCAGCTTTAACACTTAAATCATTAGAGTTCTTATATGCTTTGTCATATTTTTCTTTAGATTCTTTTAACTTCGCTTCAGTAGGTGCCTCTTCTGATTTTACGGCAATTAAAGGGTGAATTCCTGATCCACACACAGGGCAAGGTTCACCTTCTACAAGGGTCTCAGCCAAAATACCAGCTTGTTCATCAAGAAAAGCTTTATTCATTTTGTCAAATATACTCTTTACCTTATCTGCTTTTTTAGAAGCAGCACTATATTCATCTTGACTGTTTTTTAATTCTTCTAATTTAAGATAATACTCATCGATTGCTTTTTCGAGTGATTCTAGATTTTTTTGTCTATTTTCTTCTTTTTCTTTTTCATTATTTAACCTCTGCTTTTGCTCCCCGGCATTTTCCAGAGTCTTTAGCTCTTTTTTAAGTTTATCCACATGCTCTTTTAATTTATCAAAGGATTTTCTATAGCCTTTAAACGCATTATCGTCTTTCTTAATCTTATTATCTATATCAGAAAGCTCACCCTTCTTGCTATCAAGCTCGTCATAACTGTTAAGTTCATCGCTGAGTAAGGTAATATTATTACCTAGCGCTTCTCTTTCTGGTTCTTTTGATTTTTCTTCTTCAAATATATCTTTAAGTCTTACAACTTCTTCTGACTTATTATCTTTTTTTTCTTTAGCCTCGTTTAAACTCTTCTGAGCTATTTCGTGATCTTCTGC
>JAAYHV010000169.1 GCA_012744355.1 Clostridiales bacterium | reverse complement strand
GTAGTGTCATATATTAGCTTTAAACTCAGGTATTATCAAGATGTAAATTTAACAAATAGTGAGGTGTAGAAATGATTATATATGTAACAAAACAGACCTTTGATAGATATAAATTAAAGCTTCCAGAGGATTTAACACCTCCTATGAACAAGTTGGCACAAGATGTAATAGAAAAGGAAAGCGGAGATAATATCTGTGAGTGGGGTGGTAAGTTATTTTATTTTGACCATAGGAAGTGCATCCAAATAGTAAATTTTGCAAGTAAACTTACACTGTTTTTAGTTGATATTAAAATAGATGATTTACCTAATATAGGGGACTATATTGCAAAATATTTATTTGATATTTATTCAACGGATAAAAAGATGGTAAAGGCTCTTGAACAGGAGTTTAAGGAACATCCTGTAATATGTTTTTCTAAACTTAAGGACAGAAGCATAATTGCTACGATAAACACAACTCAGACTAGATTTGCAGATGATGGATATCGGTTTTACGATTTTATCAGTGATGGTATTTTGCACACTAAAGAAATTAATCATAAAGTGAATTTTGAATGGCTTTTTACAGCGAAAAATAATGGTAAGACAAATTATTTTTATGCAGGCGAAAAATTTCGAGAAATTTTATTAGAAAAATATAAAATGTAACCATACATATCCTAAAGGAATAACAGCATGTTAGAAAATTCAAAAGGCCACTTTATATTAGTCAAACCTTCAAAGTGAGGAAAAAAGGTTGCTATTTATACCGGGTAAGTACAAATGATGTAGAGCAGTTAAAAAGCCTTTCAGCGTAGGTATCTAGTCTAACAAGGTTAATTGTTGATGTTTATATGGATTATTTCATCAATTAAAACGAGTTCATCAAGAAAAAAATTTAACCGTATGCTTGAAGCCTGCAAAACGGATAAGACTGTAATTATTATCACGTAAAGTATAAGCCGGTTTGGAAGAGATACAGTAGTTACACTTGAAGCATTACGGCAATTAAAACTCTTTGGTGTGCGTGTAATATTTGAGCAAAAAAAATAGGATACTGCAAATACCTATACTGATATGATACAATCTATTTTTGATGATTATAAGATTAGTCAGAATATGCAAAAAATAAATGAAAAGATGCAACCGGTTCCGAAAAAGGGCGTAAATAAAACTTTTAGGCAGATTTTAAAAGTAAACAGGAGGGAAAAAATGAAATTTATTTCATGGAATATTGATTCATTAAATGCAGCTTTAACAGCTGATTCATCGCGTGCTATATTATCTAGAGAGGTGCTAAATACAATTATAAAATGTGATCCAGAAATCATAGCATTACAGGAAACAAAGCTATCAAGTAATGGTCCCACTAAAAAACATTTAAAAATATTGGAAGATATGTTTTCAGATTATGAAGTTGTTTGGAACAGCTCAGTAGAACCTGCTCGAAAGGGTTATGCAGGTACAATGTTTTTATATAAAAAGGATTTAGAACCATCCGTTTCCTTTCCAGTAATAGGTGCTCCAAATACTATGGATGTTGAGGG
>JAAYHV010000021.1 GCA_012744355.1 Clostridiales bacterium | reverse complement strand
GATTTCAAGAGGTAGGTTTTCCCTGAAAAATAACCCCGTCCCTTTTATTACTGGATTACAATTTGTTTGCCAGCTTATTTGAATTTTTTCGTTAAAATGATAGATATAAGATAAAAATTTTATTTTATATCTATCATTTTTAGCTTTTTTATACACAGGCAATATAGAATGTGCATATTGCAACCAAATACGAGGTTGATTCTCCACCTGATAAAGCCTTTCTAGCAATTGATTTATTAAGTCATCATCAAATAAGCCTGAATAAGAAGATGACGCTATAAGCAATTCAGGTACATATTGATTATCACTACCTGCTGCCCATTCTTGAAGCTGTCTAAGGTGTTCTCTATCTTCACTCAAAGTGGATTTTGTGCCAGAATTTTCCATAAGTATTCCTCTTTTCTTATCAAATAATTGTAATGCTCTAATTATACTATGCACGAAAGTTTAGTCAAGTCTATACGCTCTGAGTTTTTAAAAATATATGACCCTCATATGATAATATTCTCTTGTGCCACAAAATATGACAAGTTAACTGTATCAGAATGACGTGCTGCTTATATTCTAACTAAATTTTCTGATATTTTCACTTACATGTAAACATCCTTTTTCATCATCTCCTCTATCTGTCATAACAGCAGCTACTAATTTATTTAAGTCAAGAGAAATGTCCTCTGTGCATATCCTGTCTCACCAATTATTATATGTATAGGTATTTCTCTTCCTCTGTAATTTTTTCTTATGAAATTTCACAAAACTCTTCCTCTATTTCACAATATATATCTACATAGTAGATTTAATGTTTGATTTCTATTCTCTTGTCTTTGGTATGAGAATATGAAATATTGCCATAGTTTGATAATAGAGCCGCACCGGTCCATACTCTTCATGAAATTATATTTGCTTCTTTTTTATGATTTTATCTAAAATAACTAAATGTGTAAATTACCCAGCTTTTTATTATTTCTAAAAGGCTCATTTCACAACATAAATTTCAACTTGAACTAATTTTAAAAAAAGACAACTCCTCTTGAAATCAATAGGGTTTACATTGCAGCGATATTTTTACCCACCTTTTATTTTTTTGTCTTAATAAAAACATAATTATTATCATCTGAGAGTTCCTCTTTATAGACATAATATAATCTATTGAATCTTTTGATGTCCTCTGCATGCTCAACATTGTTTTCCGCCATAAAGCGTACCATTTCTCCCCTTGCCATCTTTGCTAAAGTTCCTTTTTCAACTACTTTTTCGCCAATCAACTCACCAAAAACGCAATTTATTAATTGTATATTTCCAGTCAAATATCTAGAAATACATTTACTGTATTCCTTTGATGCTAGATTAATAATACACTGGCTTTCTGAAAAGATGTTTTTAGCAATTTTATCATTCCAAAACTCATATAATGATTTTTGCTTGTGATCAAATAATTTAGCTTGCATCTCTAATCTATAAGGTACAATTCCATCAAAAGGTCTCAATATACCATAAAATCCTGATAAAATACGTAAATGTTTCTCAATATAATCTAGTTCATTATTTGTAAATATTCCAGGTCCCATATATTGATATTGTAATCCTTCATAAGATAAAATTGCAGGTGTTAAATTATTGTATAAATCCATTTTTTTAATTATATCAAAATTTTGTTTTGCAAGGTTATCACTACATTTCCAAATAGACTTTAGCTCTTCATAACTTAACCTCTGTAAATAATCTGATAATCTTTGAGCCTCTTCAATAAATATCGGCATTTGTTTATGTAAGAACGCATCATTATCTATTTTCCTCTTTTTTGCAGGTGAAATAATGATTCTCATATTTGTCACCCCCTCAATATAATATAATTACAAACAATTTCATTATAGCATATATAATTGTTACTATATTAAGCCATTTAGGAGTTAGTTGTTATAATTACTTTCATACAATTAAATAATCCTACAACGTAATATCCCGTATCACCTTAACCTACTCCACTGTTGTTTGCCGCTTCTCGTAAAACAAATAAATGTGAGAGTATGCAGTTAATGTTAAACACATGTCGTCATCTTCTATACCTTAATGATAAATTATAACTCTACGTCAATATCAAAAGAAGAATAAAATATTCACCAAAATAACTAAACGGGTAAATTGGTTCTTGCTCTATTTTCTCTAAAAGGCGAACCCGAGTGCATAATTTATGCTTAAAGCTTTGCAAAAGCAGTTCCAGCTCTATCTAAAAACTTTTCTCAGCACAGTTTCTCCGTTAAATCGTGCAATAAATAGGATAATATTAAGTAATTTCATCCTATTTTAATTATTATTGCATATTTTTAATGATTTATTCATATTTAATATGAACTATACGTGTTTTAATACATTTATCTTTTTATAGTGATATAATAGATATAATAATATATTTCAACAAAGGAGGATTTAAAATGATAGTGGGAGTACCAAAGGAAATTAAACAAGCTGAGGACAGGGTGGCTCTAACACCAGGAGGAGCAGACGGACTTGTTAGAGCTGGACATAAAGTTTTAGTAGAAGTTGGAGCAGGATTAGGTTCAGGTTTCCAAGATGCTGAATATATTAATTACGGTGCAGAAATGGTAGCTAATGCAGCTGATATTTGGAAACAAGCTGAAATGATTATAAAAGTTAAAGAGCCTCTAGAATCAGAGTACAAATATTTCAAAAAAGACTTAATCATATTTACTTATTTACACTTGGCTGCTGCAAAAGAATTGACAGAAGCATTGATTAAATCAGGAGCTATAGGCATAGCTTATGAAACAGTTCAAAATGCAGATAGATGTCTTCCATTACTTCAACCTATGAGTGAAGTTGCTGGTCGTATGGCAGTACAACAAGGTTCTATTTTTCTAGAAAAAACTTGTGGCGGAAAAGGTATGTTAATTGATGGAGTTACAGGAGTTGCTCCAGCACATGTAGTAGTAGTAGGTGCCGGAATTGTAGGTACTAGTGCTATTAGAAGAGCAGTTGGTCTTGGTGCTAGAGTTACTGTTCTTGATGTTAATACAAACAGACTTCGTTATTTAAACGAAGTATTTATGGGAAAAATTGAGACTCTTTATTCAAACAACTACAATCTTAACCAAGCATGTAAAACTGCTGACCTAGTAATTGGTGCTGTTTTGATCCCTGGTAAAAAAGCTCCTAAAATAATCACTAAAGAAATCATTAAAGCTATGAGACCAGGTACCGTTGTTATCGACGTTGCTATAGATCAAGGTGGTAGTGTTGAAACTATAACATGTCCAACATGTCATGCTGAGCCAACATTTGTTTTACATGATGTAATTCATTGTGCAGTTCCTAATATTCCAGGATCAGTTCCACAAACTTCAACATTAGCATTAACAAACGTAACCTTAGGATATGCAATTAGAATAGCTAATAAAGGATGGAAAAAAGCCCTTAAAGATGAACCAGCTTTAGCAAAAGGTGCTAACGTTGCAGAAGGTAAAGTAACTTATCAAGGAGTTGCTGAAGCACTTTCTTTAGAGTATACTCCAATAGAAGATTTACTAAACTAACATCTAATCGAATAGCTAGAAAAAGGATAATTTATCCTGTTTTCTATTATAATAGGTTCTATAACATTGCTTCTACGGTAGGAATGTCTTTCCTTAAATAAAACCCTGCAAATTATTTGCAGGGTTTTTTGGCGGAGACGGTGGGATTCGAACCCACGCGCCGGGATAAACCGGCAAATGCATTTCGAGTGCACCTCGTTATGACCACTTCGATACGTCTCCATCTATTAAATTTGTCAAGTAATTGTAACACAAAGAAACTTTTATTACAAGAAAAATGGAGAGCTAAGCTCTCCGTTTTTCTATTGAATTCCATCAAGTTTTGGTATATATGCAAACCCTTTTTCTAAGTCTTCTGAGGTAGGCTTTTTGTCTACCATTATGCCATCGTTATATGCTTTGTAAGCTGCCATATCAAAATAGCCTGTACCAGTTAAGCAAAATACAATATTTTTCTTTTCCCCTGTCTCTTTGCACTTAATCGCTTCATCAACCGCAACCTTAATCCCGTGGGCTGATTCTGGAGCTGGGAGAATTCCTTCTATCTTGCAAAAATCGGTAGCCGCTTTAAACACTTCACTTTGTTTTACTGCTCTTACTTCATCAATATCCCCATTATTATATAGCTTTGATAAAATCGGGCTCATCCCATGATATCTAAGTCCGCCCGCATGATCTGGAGATGGAATAAAGCCAGAACCCAAAGTATACATCTTTGCAAGAGGTGTTACTTGACCTACATCGCAAAAATCATATGCAAATTTTCCTCTTGTCATTGTAGGGCATGATTCAGGTTCAACTGCAATAAACTTAGGTGCTTTCTTGCCCTCTAATTTATCTGCCATATATGGAGCAACAAATCCTCCAAAGCTAGAACCTCCTCCTACGCATCCAATCATTATATCTGGCTCTACATCATATTTTTCTAATGCTGTTTTAGTTTCAAGTCCAATAATAGATTGATGTAGCAGTACTTGGTCTAATACTGAGCCAAGAGCATATCTGCAGTCATCAAAAGTAGTCGATGCCTCTACCGCTTCTGAAATAGCAGTTCCAAGACTTCCAGTATTATCAGGATCCTTTGCCAGTATTTTTCTTCCCACATTTGTTGTGTTTGAAGGAGAAGCATGAACCTCTTTGCCATAAGTTTCCATTACAATCTTTCTATATGGCTTTTGCATAGCGCTACATTTAACCATATATATAAGAAGTTCCATATTCATATATGAACAAGCCATAGCTAAAGCTGTGCCCCATTGGCCAGCTCCAGTTTCAGTAGTCAGATGAGTTAGACCTTGCTGCTTAGCATAATATGCCTGAGCAATAGCAGAATTAAGTTTATGGCTCCCTGAAGTGTTTGTACCTTCGAACTTGTAGTAAATATGTGCTGGAGTTCCTAGGGCTTCTTCCAATCTGTATGCTCTGAATAATGTAGATGGTCTATACATCTTATAAAACTGCTGAATACCTTCTGGTATCGTTATATACTTATCCGTGTCATTTAGTTCCTGGGAAACACACTCTTTAGGAAAAATTGGTTCCAAATCCTCAGCTGTGCATGGCTTTAAAGTCCCAGGGTTTAGCATCGGTTCTGGTTTTTCTTTCATAAAGGCTTTCATATTCAGATACGCTTTTGGCATCTCGTTTTCTTCTAACATTAATTTGTATGGAATAGTTTTCATAATTTATACCTCTCTCTGTAAATGGTCACTTCCGGAACAGGGCTAAGTTTCAATTAAAAAAACTCCTGCTCCTACAATAATTTGCAGGGACAAGAGTTATAACTCCTGCGGTACCACCTTGCTTGGATGAATGAACACCCCTCTTATCGATATGCCAACACATATCCGTGCTATCACGGGCACCCCCGTCTACACATACTTGCAAAACTGCTTTCCTCATAGCCCTCGAAGGTCCATTTGCCATTCCGCTTCTGACTGGGTTCTCATCATCCCCAATTTTCTGTACATGCGCTTAAGACGTTATCTCCTTCTCAACGGTTTTATTATTAAGTTGTATAAACGAATTTTAACACATGTTTTTGTTGATGTCAACAACTTTTACCAAGAAATTTAAAGCCTTTTTCTATTACTTCAATTTCAATCTTTCCCGTTGTAACAGGTTCTCCATCTACGCAGTATTCCATTGTTTTATCTTGAGGTGATATTTCAACTTTTTTAACTTGTTTATATTTGATCACATCAGACAGTTCAGGTTTGCTTAATACCTCACCTTTCATATAAATAGGAAGAAACTTTAAAATCTTAGTTCTGCTTAGTTCTTTAACTATCTGTAAATCCATAAGCCCATCATTTGTAGAGGCCTTAGGACTACTACAAATGCCGCCTCCACAGTAGTGGCCATTTGCAACTGAGCAAAGAAGAAGCTTCCCTTTATAGAAATCCTCTCCATCAGCAGTAACCATCAGTGTCTGACCTTTTTTTGCTACTAGATTGAAAATTATCGATGATAAGTAGGCAAAAGAACCTGCTACAAGAGGAAGTTCTTTTAGCTTGCTTGCAAGTATAGCTACATTTCCATCAAAACCAACGTTAAATACATTCGTGCAATACTTATCTATTATTTTACCATCAGCAACGTATCTATATCTAAGTAAATCAACATCTACGGGTTCTAAATCAAACTGCTTTTCAACATCTAAAAAATATTCTTCATTTTCAAAGTTTCTGACAAAATCATTGCCAGTTCCAATAGGGATAATACCTACGGGCACATCATACCCTATAACTCCGTTAACCGCTTCATTAAAGGTTCCGTCTCCCCCGCATACTATTATTCGGAGATCTTTATTCTCACCTGCTAGCATTTGAGCAATCAGTTTTGCGTCTCCTACTCCACGAGTTACATGAATTGAATATTCTACTTTCTTATCCGTAGCCACATGATTGATACGATCGATTAGACTTTCAATCCCTTTGCCTTGGCCCGCCACCGGGTTAATTATAAATGAATATTTCATCGCTTACTCCTTAACGTAATCTATCTGAAAAGCTGCTTTTTGTAAATTATATTTCTCTAAGCTAGGTCCACCGTGCCAAGTAATGTATCCATCTCCTATGCCCGCATCATAAAGGCCCCTTATCTCTTCTTCAAGTTCCTCTGCATTGTATCTAATTCCATCTGTATCAACCCAAGGAAGCACGTTGTATGCTTGTATCCAAGTGCGCACTTTAGCAGGCGTAGGGCATTCTTTTTGTCTTTTTGCCGCGAATTTCCCCCACGAGTTCATAAGAGCATAAGGCTCATTCCATGGTTTAGAAATTCCGTAACTTCCCGCGCCAAAGTGATCTGGGTATGGCATCGCTGAGATAACATCTACCACATTACTCATAGCCGGCCAGTACTGCCCATAAGGTGATGTGTAAGTACCGTTTGATGTCTCGCCAAACACATCCACTGAAACATAAGCGTTTAACTTATGAATACTATCCGCTGCATAAATAAGGAATCTTTGTATAGCTTGCGCTTTATCTTCACCATATTCATTTCTCATATTTAAATTCTTTTCGTCATTTATAATTCTATCGGGAAAACGGCAATAGTCAAAGTTGATTTCGTTAAATCCGATTTCCGTAACGGATTCCTTCGCCAATGCCACATTGTATTCCCAAACATTCCTAGAATATCCAGTAGGCCAGTAAGATCCTTCATGCTTATACGGTTTATGTGTATCCTTATCTACTATTGCATCTTCAGGATGATCTGATACATATCTGTCGTCTTTAAAAACAGTAATCCTGCCTACCACATAAAATCCTTCGTCTTTAAGCATTTTAACAGCTTCCTTATATTCGTCATATGAGTTATATGCCGCTTTAGCAGCTGACGGAGAATATTTTTCCATAGCTTTAGCTGGGTATCCAATGATAAAATTATCCTTAATGTCTATGACGAAGGTGTTTATTAACGTATCCTTTGCAAAAGCAATGAAAGGCTTAATAGATTCCGGGTTAATAGCTGTCGCGCTTAGATACAGTGAATAGCAGTGCTTTGGCATAGGATTATCTTTAAAAGATGGCTTAATCTTTGGGTAATAGTCAAGCTTCATTGCATCTCCGCCGCCATACTTGTTCTCAGCTTTAAGATGCATAGAATCATATGTTTCAGGCTCAAATCGCTTTTGGCTTTCTTTTTCCGTTAAAACAACATATTCTCCCTTGATATAGCCTTTTATGTCGTCACTTTTAACTAAGTATTCTAAAACATTTCCCTCTTTATCTAAACCTTTATATGTTACTACTTCTAGTTTAGATCCCTTATCAGTAAAGCCTACTATAGAATCATCTTCCTTAGTTAATGAGCTTGGGGTTCTTGTATATATTTCTTTTTCCTTTACTATATCCTCTTTTGAAGTGCAGATATTATCGATTTGAATATAATAAATCTTATCTTTAATATCAATCTCTATTAGCTCAGTTTCATCTATAGTTTTATTTTTTTCTTTATAGTAGTTGACTTTAGTACCTCTAAATATATCAACGCTCTTTTCATCTTCATCAAATGCTTTTACTGCATTAATATTAGATGAGACATACCCTTGCTCAGCCTCAATAACTACCTCAGGCTTAAAGACAGTATACGCAATAACGATTAAAGCAATTACTGTTATGAAAATCATGATGCTATTCCTTTTGTTCATCGCTCATTCCTATCATTTTTTTTATTAATAACGGGCATTCAACTTCTTTGGTAGTTATTATAAATGCCTTCTCTGCCTCTTTAACTGCATTCGCTACTTTTAGTTTATCATTGCCATAAAAAGTTGCTAATACATCGCCACTAACAACTCTATCTCCAACCTTTTTATATAAGTAAATACCTGCAGAAAGATCAATATCATCTTCTTTAGTGGCTCTTCCGGCTCCCGTATGTTGAGAAGCTAGACCTATATTTCTTGCTTTTATTTCTGAAACATATCCGCTGTCTTTAGCTAATATTTTTTTTTGGACGCTATGTCTTGGAAACAAGCTATAATCATCAATTACTTCTCCTTGGCCTCCTTGCGCAACGATCATCTCCCTAAATTTTTCTAGAGCCTCTCCAGATTCTAAAACTTTTTCAGCTTTTAATCTGCCTTCTTCTAAAGAATCAGCCTTACCACCTATATAGATCATGACAGCAGAAAGATATATCGCCAATTCAGTTATATCGCTAGGTCCTTTTCCTTTAAGTGTTTCTATAGATTCTATTACCTCTAAACTGTTACCTATGGCTTTTCCTAGAGGTTGACTCATATCGGTAATTACCGCTACTGTCTTTCTCCCTGCAGATTCTCCTATCTCAGTCATTATGTTCCCCAAAACAGTAGCATCAGAAAGATTCTCCATAAAAGCTCCGTTACCACACTTAACATCTAAGACTATAGCATCAGAGCCTGCTGCTAGTTTTTTACTCATTATGCTAGAAGCTATTAAACTAAAATTATCAACTGTAGATGTAACATCTCTAAGAGCGTATAGTTTTTTATCAGCAGGCGTAATATGTGCAGTCTGCCCAATTACAGAAATGCCTATATCGTTGACCTGACCTAAAAATTCTTCAGGTTCAAGCGAAGTTCTAAATCCTGGTATAGATTCAAGCTTGTCAACAGTACCTCCAGTAAATCCTAGCCCCCTTCCGCTCATCTTAGCTATAGGTACACCGCAAGCAGAAGCTATAGGAGCTACTATTAAAGTAGTCTTATCACCAACGCCTCCAGTAGAATGCTTATCTACTTTTATACCTGAAATCCCTGATAAATCTATGGTGTCACCGCTATATCTCATTGCATTAGTAAGCTCAAAGGTTTCTCGCTTGTCCATTTGCATGAAATAAATGGCCATAAGAAGCGCTGAGGCCTGATAGTCGGGAATTTCATCTTTAACGTAGCCGTTGATGAAATACTCGATTTCTTCTTTAGCTAGACTGTTTCCTTCTCTTTTTTTGTATATAATATCATTCATATTCATAGCTATTCTTCCTCTAAAGTGCCAATAAATCTTTGAAACTCTCTCCATTTTCTGGAAGTTTTATTCCTAGTAAATCAGATACTGTAGCACCTATATCTGCAAAGCTTTTTCTAGTTCCAAGATTAACCGATTCTTTCATCTTTTTTGAGTAAACGACAATAGGAACATACTCTCTTGTATGATCAGTGCCCCTGGCGGTAGGATCATTTCCATGATCAGCCGTAAGCATAAGAACATCATTATCTCCCATAGCCTCTATAATCTGTGGCAGTCTTTTATCAAATTCTTCAATAGCTTTTCCATATCCCTCAGGGTCTCTTCTATGTCCGTACTTAGCATCGAAATCCACAAGGTTAGTGAAAATCAATCCTTGAAAATCCATCTCCATAGCTTCTATAGTTTTATCAACACCGTCCATATTTGATACAGTATGAACGGACTCCGAAATTCCAGTGCCATTAAATATATCACTTATCTTGCCTACGCCATATACAATTTTACCTGAGTTTTTAATGTCGTCTAAAACAGTATCCTTAGGCGGATTTACTGCATAATCATGCCTGTCAGAAGTTCTGACTCTCTTCCCATTTTCAGTTATATAAGGACGTGCAATTACTCTTCCACAAGCAAACTCTCCTACAAGCATTTCCCTTGCAATGCTGCACATCTCATAAAGCCTCTTAAGAGGTATCACATCTGTGTGTGCTGCAATCTGTAGCACGCTGTCAGCTGATGTATATACAATAGGTTTTCCCGTCTTTTCATGCTCAGGGCCTAAATCTTCAATTATTTCAGTGCCCGACGCAGGATAATTTCCGATGGTTTTAACTCCTATCGCTTTTTCAAATTTGTCCATAAACTTCTTAGGGAATCCCTCGGGATAAGTTTTAAAAGGTATTTCAGTTACTATCCCTGCCATTTCCCAGTGCCCTGTTATCGTATCTTTACCTTGAGATACCTCTGCAAGTTTCCCGTAGCCTCCAATTGGATTCTCAACAATATACTCTCCATTAGCAGCCCCATCTACATTGCCAAATCCAAGCTTTTGCATATTGGGAATATCCATAATTTTGTAATTCTCAGTTATGTGCCCTAAAGTGTCAGCACCTTTATCTCCAAACTTTTCAGCATCCGGTAATTCGCCTATACCTAAACTATCTAAGACTATTATTGTTACTTTCATAATTAAACCCTCCTATTGAATCATATATAAGAAACGGTTTTGCTTTTAAATAATCAAGTGAAACCAGTTTATACTCTATTTTGTCATAATTACCCTTAATACCTTTTGGGTAAACATGCATACCATGGAGGTGACCGTACAAACAGTAATCTACGCCGTAATCTTTCATAACCTCAATCAGTTCTGACCTGCTACTACTTTCATTTGACGGTGGATAGTGAAGTGCAACAATAATTTTGTCAGCCCTTAATTTCTTAGCTTCTTCAAGGCTAAATTTAAGCCTTATTATCTCTCTTTTATATATCTTTAAGTCATGCTCATCAAATCCATCAAGACCTGGGCTTATCCATCCTCTTGTTCCGCATATAGCCAAACTTTCCTCGGAAATAAAATAGCAATCATTTTGTATAAAGTGGATATCATCAAAAAGGTTGTTTAATTTTTTTATCCCCTTCCACCAAAGATCATGATTGCCCTTAAATATTAGTTTTTTACCTGGGAGTTTACTAATCCACTCGAAATCCGTCATCGCTTCTTCAAGCTTAAGACCCCAAGAAACATCACCAGGGATAATAACTACATCTTCTTCATTTACTCGAGCTTCCCAGTTTTGTTTCAGCCTTTCATGGTGATTTTCCCACCCAATACCGAATACATCCATGGGCTTATCTACCCCTGGGTTTAGGGAAAGATGCAAATCGCCTATTGCATAAATCTTCATATTTTCCTCTTAATCGTCTAATAATTTCAAAGTGTCATTTTCACTTAAAGAAGTAACATCTTTTAATTTTCGTTGTATCTGCCTAGTCCTAGTGCCTACTAATTTATCAAGCTCATTATTAGCTTGGTTAATTTTTTCCTGCGCCTTCTGTAAAACCATTTCAAAAGTTCCAAATTCAGTCTTAACAGCTCCTAGTATTTCCCATACTTCGCTGGAACGCTTTTGTATGGCCAAAGTATTAAATCCCATTTGGAAACTGTTTAGTAATGCCGCCATAGTAGTCGGACCTGCAATTGTAATCTTGTATTTTCTCTGGAGTTCCTCAACCATCCCTCTTCTAACAACTTCCGCATAAAGCCCTTCAAAGGGAAGAAACATTATTCCAAAGTCAGTAGTATGAGGAGGATCAATATATTTCTCGCTTATATCTTTTGCTTCTTTTTTAATTACAGTAGCTAAAACTTTAGCAGCTTCATTAATAATATCCTGGTCTCCGATTTCGTAAGCATCAACTAGTTTGGAATATGAATCACCAGGAAATTTTGCATCGATTGGTAAATATACCACGCCGTTATCATCACCTGGAAGCTTGATAGCAAATTCTACTCTATCGCTACTACCCTTTTTAGTGGCCACATTTTTACCGTATTGCTCAGGTGATAAAATTTGCTCCAAAATAGCTGAAAGCTGCACTTCACCTAAAATGCCTCTAGTCTTCACATTAGAAAGTATTTTTTTTAAGTCGCCGACATTAGCAGCAATAGTCTGCATTTCTCCAAGACCTTTGTATACTTGTTCCAATCTATCATTAACTAATTGGAAAGACTGGGTTAGTTTTTCGTCTAGTGTTTTTTGCAGTTTTTCATTAACATTTTTTCTTATATCTTCAAGCTGCCTATTATTTTCCCTCGTTAAATTAGTAAGTTTGTTTTCAGTAACATTTCTGATAGCTTCAAGCTTTTGTTCATTTTCCATTTTAAGGTTACTTAAGCTTTCATTAAGCTCAGTAAGCCTCTTGTCCTGTGCTTCTGCCATATTCTTTTGATTGTCAGAAACCAAGTCTCCATAATTTCTGAAATATGAATCAAGTTTTCCGGAATTATCTCTATTAGATTCAGTTAATTTACTTTCCAAACTACTAAGTTTAACTAAAACTATTATAACTATAATCAAAATAGCTATCGCGCCTGCCAAAAGTAAATATTCCATTATTTACCTCTATGTTTTAGTTCATCATCTATGAGTTTATGAATTTCCTCATAGTCTGTTAAAATCATTTCAGTAAATCCATCTTTATTTATCAGGTATCTTTCATTATGACCTTTTTTTAAATCATTTAAATCGTTGGCTAAAATGTAATCCATGTCATTCTTATTGCATAAGGCAGTTGCTACATCAAAGAGCTCGCCCTTATTAACGTCGTCTAGTAATTTAAACCCAACCAGTAAAGATTTGGGGAATAAAAACCTGAGATCTTTGATAATTTTAGGAGTAAGCGTAAGTTTAACTGTAAGGTCCTTCTGATAACTGCTGATTTTGCTACTGTTATCTATTTTGCATTTTGGATCTTGTAGAATTTTTAGAATATCATCTGCTGATTTTACTTTACTAATTTTTTTGAAAATCTCATCTGCCATATCCTCCATCAAAAAAGTAAAATCTGCTTTGTAATCTCCTACTGCAGAAGCATGAATAATAGCATCTATATCATCACTTTCAGCTTCTCTTTTAATAGCAGAGAGCATTTCATCAGCAGTTTCCACCCTAACTATTCTGAGGTTATCATCTTCAAGTGCTCTGACTGAATTATTTAAAACTAATACGACATCATAATTCGCATCTAAAAACAGTCTGCCTAAAGATACCGCCATACCCCCAGTTGACATATTTGTTATTTTCATTATTTCATCTATCGGCTCATTTGTCGGACCGCCAGTAATCAGTATCTTCATTTTATTCCTCCGAATTCTGTTTTTCTTCTTCAGGCAAAAGCTTTTGATAACTCAAATCCAGTTCACCTAAGACGTTTCTAAATTCTCCCATATCACTATGAAGTTTTTGAAGTTTAATTTTATTCTCCTTAAAACTAAAATCTTCTTTTCTTCTAATTTTATCCATGCAATCAAAGTAATCTTCGCTATCATCAATAACATCCTGCAAGTAAGCCATGTTAGTATCTAAGAAACTCATAGTTTCACTAGCTACTAAATCTTCATCTTTTTCTTTTTCAATCATTTCAGTCACTTTTGAAAATTTTGCCAACTTATCCTTTAAATATTTAAAATTCTCAATATCCTCTGAAAAGTTTTTTTTCTTAAATGAAAGCTTCTTTGATTTTGTCATAGCAGCTGCATTTATTACAGAAAAATCATGAATAATAGTTTTATAGTATTTTTCAACCACCTTAATTACATCTTCTTTATACAAATTATATTCCTCCCAATTCTCTAATGACTTCGCCAGCCATCATAAGTCCTGCGACTCCAGGCACATAACTCATAGTGCCAAGTTCTCCTTCATTTACTTTTGTTTTTTCATTTGAATAAACAACTTTTAAATGTTCAATTCCTCTTGCCCTTAGTTCTTTTCTTACTTTCTTTGCTAGCGGGCAAACGCTAGATTCGTATATATCAGCTATTTTAAAGGAATCATTATATATCTTTCCAGCAGTGCCCATAGAAGATATGACCCTCACGCCTTGATTAGTGCTACTTTCAATTAAATCAATCTTTTCTTTAACAGAATCTAT
>JAAYHV010000168.1 GCA_012744355.1 Clostridiales bacterium | reverse complement strand
GTACCTGGTTAAGTATCGCTTCCAATAACTTTGAAAAAGCTTCGTCCTTAGAATCTTTAGTAAAAAGTCCGTGCAAAAGTTCTGTTTCCAGTGTAATATTTAGTTGAGCCATTTTGTTCCTCCTTGATTAAATGTTATTTGATAATTATATTTTAACCGAGGATGAGCTTTTTGGCTCGTTTTATTTAAAAATTTAATTTACACCATTATACGGACTTAATCGATACGAACTCAGTCTAGGTAAGCAATACATGTAATAATATAATATTTAACTTTCATGAAAATTAATTATAGGAACTATTATAGCGACTGGTATAAATAAAAGAACCAAAAATAATCCAGATTATAGTATCTAAAAAATAACATCAAAAAAAATTGAATAATAATCAAGGAGCCCTAATGTTAGAATCTTAAGGGGTACTTTTGCTATAAGCATTATTGAGAAGTTAAAATAAAAGCATATAAATGGAAATCTAGTGGATTAAATGCTGATTTAGCAATAATGAAGGCTATGTATCCTATACCATGATAAAAACGTATAAAATAGTTGTCATTAATTATTTAGTCTAATATAACGCTAGGCATTAGGGGAACTAATTATGATTGATGAAAAAATAAAAAGAACGCTATAACCCTTGAGTATAAAGGATTACAGCGCTTAGAGTTTTTGGTTTAAAAGTAATTGCTCATTCTTCTTAATTTGGTTTGCACTATATGATAGTCCATAGCGTTTTTACCTGCAGCAATATTTTTGCTTTTAACTGCTTCGAATATAGCCTTGTGTTCAGCTAATATAGTGGTTAAGTAGTCATCTGATATATATGATGGAGGCGCAGAATGCTTTAAATACACCTGGTATGATGTGAGCATTTGCTGCAACATTTTATTACCTGTAGCTTTGTAGAGAATACCGTGGAAAGTTGTATTAATACTTAGAACTTTATCTATATCGTTTTTGAGCGTATAGAATTCCATAAACTCGAATGTTTCTTCAAGAGAATCGATTACTTCATCTGACATTCTATCGATAGCCCATTCAATGGCTTGAACTTCAGCTATTCGTCGGAGTTCAAACATATCGGAAATATCACGATTGTTAAGTCCTATAACGAATGCACCTCTGTTTGGGATGTTCTCAATTAGACCTTCGCTTTCGAGTTGTCTTAGAGCTTCTCTAACGGGCGTTCTGCTAACATTGTATTTCTCGCAAATGCTTTGTTCGGTAAGTTTTATTCCGGATTTAATCGTACCTGATAGTATGTCTTTTCTTATCAAACAGAAAAGATTGTTGGATAAGGGTTGGGTAGTAGTTTCTTCGCTCAATTGTATTGATATCATGACCGTACCTTTCTTTTTTATATCTGCATATATGTATATTTGCACTGTTGTATACAATTATAGTTTAAAAATACAATTTGTCAATAGAGTTTAGAGAATGATTCGAGGGAATCAATGAAAGAATTAACAAAAGTAGAATTAATACTCGATTTACTAAAATTAGAGTATCCTGAGGCCAAATGTGCCCTTGGTTTTGAGAGTATTTTCAGCTTTTAGTAGCAATTATGTTATCTGCTCAAACAACTGATGAAGGCGTTAACAAAGTGACACCAAGGCTTTTTAAGGAATATCCAGATGAGAAAAGTTTGGCTCAAGGCAAGCAGGAAGATTTGGAAGAAATAATTCAAACGATTGGAATATATAAGAACAAGTCCAGCAATATTATTAAAATATCTAATGTAATAGTAGATGTATACCACGGTATGGTACCTAGAACTTACGATGAATTGATCAAATTAAATGGCGTAGGCAGAAAAACTGCAAACGTGGTGCTTTCCGTGGGATTTGGCGAACAGAGAATAGCTATAGCCACTCATGTATTTAGAGTATCTAATAGAATAGGCCTTGTTGATGAAAAAAATGTACTAGCTACTGAAAAAAATGATGGGAGCAATCCCAGTTGAAAGATGGTCAGAAGTGCATCACATTTTAATCTTTCATGGAAGAAACTCTTGCACGGCTAGGAAACCAAAGTGCGATGAATGTATAATTCGAGATTACTGCAAGTATATTAAATATAAAAAAATCACACGATATATAGATATGCTACTATAAAATACTTGCTTAAATAAATATAATGGTAGGTAAGTATAATCCTATCTTTGACAGTTGAGAAACGAAAAAACCGTGAGTACCTTTGCAAAACAAGGGACTCGCGGTTTTGATATTGCACCAAAAAGTGCGTACTTTTTCTACTTTTTTGTTTGTTTAATAATCTTTTTCATCTTGGTAGAGCCAACAATCTGTGTGTCGGTTCTGAAATTAAATTTTTCATGTAGCCCATCTGTAAGATCAGTACGAATATAAGTCGGAATATAACCTTCACCCTTAAGTTCCATAAAGTTCATTTCCTTTAGAGTATCGATTAATTCAGATGGTGTGTATTTCTCGTTTGTCTTTTTTTCTAAGAGTCTATAGACTAATAGAGCGAGAAAACAAGTGGTGAAATGTGCTTGGATTCTATCGTCGCGACTCAAATACACTGGTCTTGCTTTGAATTCACTCTTTAAGATCTTAAATGATTCTTCGATTTCCCACCGACGCTTGTTAATTGTGAT
>JAAYHV010000167.1 GCA_012744355.1 Clostridiales bacterium | reverse complement strand
TTTTTTGAACCTCAAGCGCGGCGACACGAGATAGTGTTAATTTCAAAACAGCCTCTGCCTGCGTGAGTGTTAGTTGAAACTTCTCGGTTAGCTCAGTTTTAGCAATCGCGGCACTGGCGCAAGATTTTATCGTTTTCACCACTTCTTCTATATTTGCAATTACAATTAGGTACCCTTCGAGGATGTGAAGTCTTTTTTGTGCGACATCTAATCTGTGCTTATAGATATTTGTATAGCATTTAAATTCATGTTTAAGATGTTCTTGCATAGCGTCTGGTAGCGTAAAGACTTGGGGGTATTTACCGTCTTTAAGCATAGTTAAATTAATGCTGTAGTGATTTTCTAAAGAGGTTTCCTTATAGAGCAAATTAATTATTTGTGCGGGCTGAGAATGTTTATGTATATAAATTTTGATTAAAGGATCAATACCTGTTAAGTCTATGTAGCGATCAATTTTTTCTTCTTCTACTAAAACATCGAGCTGTTCACAAATAGTATTAGTGTAAGTAGCATAGGGAAGTTCAGAAACTATTAAACAACCTTCTTCAGCGTTATATTCAATAGTAGCTCGAATTTTGGCTGATTTACCCGTTCCGTTTTTTAAAGACTCTTTGACTTCTCCTTTATTAATAATAGTTGCCCCAGTTGGAAAATCAGGGAGAGGTATATTAAAAGGTCGGCCCCAGAGGGAATTGATTAAAGCTTCGTTCATTTCTCGAAGGTTGAAGGCCGGTACAGAAGAAGCTATACCAACCGCGATTCCCATCGTACCATTAATTAGTGGCCACCACCCCAAAGAGGGCAAAACAAAAGGGTACTGATCTGTTTCATCATAGTTATCTACCCACATGTCTATAGCATTTTCATTTAACCCGACAAAAAGAAGATTTCCCAGTTCTGATAAATATCCCTCTACATATCTTTGTGCAGATTCAGACTTTGAACTAATTAGTGTACCATAAGATCCTTGAGCGTTATATAGAGGATAACGAGTTACAAAAGGTTTAGCTTGCCTAATCATCATTGGATAAAGAGACATATCTCCATGCCAATAAAAGCGTGTAGCACTACCCATTAACGTAAGAAACTTTCTTTTTTTCTTTGCACTTGTATACCCATCATCATAGTTGGCATAAAGAACTGAACGTAGAGAGGGTTTTAAGCCGTCGCGGACATCTATTAGGGCTCTAGATTGTGCTATACCTTGAGCATAGGTAAGAAAAGAGTTTTCAATCAGTTGTTTAATTTCATTCATTATTTATCCAAATCCCTTCTTTATTTGTAATTTTATATATTCCTATCATTCTAATCTAATACTTTACTAAAGTCAGCGTTATTAAAAATAAAGTCTTTTCGATACTCTACATCTTTACCCATAAAACGCTTAAGTAAAACCTCCATTTCCTCACTCCATTTAATTTGAGTTATTTTTTGATCTTTTGCAAACATGGACTTTTCCATTTGTGTTGAGGTTAATTCTCCCAGACCCTTAATATGAGACACAACACCTTTTGTATTTGTTCTTTCTCTAAAGTCTTCTTCTGTATAATAATATTTTTCAATTTGACCTGAAGAGACTACATAAAGAGGAGATTCCAATCTATACACTCTTCCTTCTTTTACAAAATTAGGAATTAACTCATTTAACAAAACCAAAATTAAAAGAAACACATGATTTCCATCTAAATCTTGATCAGCCGCAATGGCTAATTTCCCGTATCGCAAGTTTTTAGACTTATAGGGACCGAGATCTAAACCAAGAGCACTTAAAATTAAACGAACCTCTTCATTCTCAAGTACTTTTTCAAGATCGTTAATAAGAGGGTTAATACTTTTTCCTCGTAAGGCTAATAGACCATATTTTTTGGTATCCCTTGCTTGAGCTAAGGCATTTAAAGCAGAGTCTCCCTCGCAAACAATTAAAGTTGAATTTTGTCCTAATTCTTCCGCATCTTTTAATTTATCACTTGAAAAAACTTTTGCTTTAGTTCGCTTCTGTATATCTTTATTAGCAGACATTATAGCTTCTCGTGCACGCTCTGCCGCGGCTTCTGCTTTTTCAACTTTAGCAAACATTTGAGCCAATTTATCGAAACCATTTGGGTCGCTTGCATGAAAATCTCTAAGCGAATTACTTATTGCCTGATCAGTTAGTCCTCGCAAGTTTGGATTATTAATTTGAGATTTTCGTTGGTCACTAAAAGAGGG
>JAAYHV010000166.1 GCA_012744355.1 Clostridiales bacterium | reverse complement strand
GTTCCTGAGCAAGGTGGAGGCAAACTCATTCCTGAAGGTATGGGAAAACCAGGGCATGTATATACTATTGGTCATGGTGATTCAGGTATGATTGGTGTTTATAAACTTGAAAATCAAGTTGTTTCAGGTTCAGGTAAGTTTGATAAATCTGGCGTTGGATCACATCGTGGGGCTAAAGAAGCACTTGATACAGCATTTAGATATTTTACATCTAATAGTAAGAGTATCAGTGCAACGATAAACTATAAGACGAAAGACTTCTTAATGCATATTGCTGACTTACAAGGCATCGGATTAACTGATGAACTAGCGGTTGCAGAACTTATCGGATTATGTTCAGGCGCACTTGAAAGACCCGTACAAGAAAGCTTAATTGTATTTGGAACTATGACAGTAGGTGGAACGATTGCAAAGATTGAAAGCTTTGCTAATATGCTTCAAATAGCTGTCGATGCAGGTGCTAAGAAGGCATTAATTCCAGCATCTTCTGTAGCGGACTATCAAACTGTACCAGCCGATTTGTTGGTGAAGATTCAACCAATCTTCTATTCAGATCCTATTGATGCGGTGTTTAAGGCATTAGGAGCAATATAAAAAGTTTTGAAGGTGAGAGTCATGCAAAAAAGCAATTTTTTAATGATTAAATTAATGATAGATGAATTTAAACTTTATGTTGATTCATATTCTGATGAAAAATTACATGAACTTAGAGAAAAGTATGATGCTTCCTATGCTTTTTTCAGACATCGAATTAATGGTACATCGAAAATTGTAATTTTTCCAGTTTCTAAAACAGAACATATTATTAATACTGAGGAAGAATATATTGTTGATTTCCAAAAAGATCCTCTGTTAATTAAAAAACTTGTTCATGAATTGCTTTTTCGAAAGATAATTGCTTTGGGAAGAGATGTAGAAAAATATTCTAGCATTCGATTTATGTCCAATAAAGAGAAGGATAATTTACTTAATGCAATCATACCAGATAAATATAAAGGTATGATTGCATATAAAAAGCAATTTGAAATTGATAGTAGAGTTTTCTTTCCCAAAAATCAAGCTATAATAGGTATTTTAATAAACTCAAAATATCGTTGGGATATTAAGCTTAACTGTTTAACATTAAAAGATAATAATATTAACTTGATAAATAAATATGTCTGTGAAATGGAACCTTCAAATTTTAGATTGCTTGCAGAAAGAAGAAAACTGTTAGGAAAGATAGCATCTATAGATAATAATATTGCAGTAATTAGAGGTAGAAATGGAAAGATTACAAGACCTTTAAGTAACTTGTTTTTAGAGAATAATTTTTCTAATAGAAATGAAGTGCTTTCTGATTTATTAGGAGAAAGAACTTTTAATTCAATAATTAATAAAATTAAATCTTCTTCAGGTGTACTTAATAGTGCTGAAGAACAAATTAAAACTGTTGAAATCATTGCTGATTGGCTTAAAAAAACAAAGTTTACAAATGAACAAGGATTTGAATTCCAATTTACTGAATTATTTAACGATTCAAATCCTTTGTGGCATAAATTGTTAACGAAAAATACTAGATTTATATTCAGTATCCATGAAGATAAAATTGATATACATGCGGACAAGGGTTTAAAAAACTATGGACCATATGATAGTATTTCGTTTACTCCTAAAACTCCTAAGATTGCTGTTATATTAAATAAAGAAAATAGAGGCATTGTAACTTCTTTTCTTAACAAACTAGAAAATGGAATACCTTTTGTTAAAACTAGTTATGGACAACCTTATGGACAAGGTATGATAAAAAAATATGAATTAAGTTCAATTGAGTGGGTTCTTTACGAAACTGAAGGCAATACAATTGCAGACTATAGTAAAGCTATAAAGACATGTCTTAGCGAGAACTCCCAAATTGATCTTGCTTTAGTTCAAACCTCTATTAATCATAAGGGATTAAAAAATAGTGAAAGTCCATATTACTTAGCTAAAGCAAAATTTATGATGAATAATATTCCAGTACAAGAAGTTAATATTGAAACTATGAAGAAAGCTGATGCTCAAATTGTATATATATTAAACAATATTGCGTTAGCTTGCTACGCTAAATTAGGAGGAACACCTTGGGTAATTCCTTCAAACAAGAGCATAGACAGGGAACTTGTTATTGGAATTGGTAGTACAATAATTAAGAAAGATCGATTTAAATATGATAAAAGAATTGTAGGTTTAACAACGGTTTTTAATAGTGATGGAAGATATATTTTAAGTAATAAATCAAGAGAAGTAGAATTTGATGAATATTTTGATACACTACTTTCTAGCCTTAAATTAGTGATGAATGAAGTTAGTGAGCATGAAGGTTGGACAAAAGGAGATAATGTCAGACTAATATTCCATTGCTTTAAACCATTTAAGAATAAAGAAGCTCAAGCAATCAAAAAAGTTGTTGATGATTTAAATAAAGAGTATAACGTGCTCTATTCATTTATTCATGTTGCAAATTATCATTCATTCTTCATTGTTGATACAAATAATCAAGGTAATTATGGTAAAGGCAAATGGATGCTATCAAAAGGTTCTGGAATTATACTTGATAAATATAATAGTCTTATTCAATTGACAGGTGCTCAAGACATTAAAACTCCAAATCATGGAATGGCAAGACCAATATTGATAAAACTTCACAAAGAGTCAACTTTTATAGACTTACAATACTTATCACAACAATTGTTAAATTTTACAGGAATGTCATTTAGAAGTTTTTCTACTGCTCCGTTACCAGTTACAATATGGTATTCTCAGATGATAGCAAAGCTATTAGGTAATATGAAAGATATTGAAGGTTGGGATTCAGATAATATGATAAATAAGTTGAAATATAGCAGGTGGTTTCTATGATACCAAGTTTAACTAATTGCAGGGAATGGGAATTTCTTAATATTGAAAACGAACCAATCATTAATAAATGTTTCAAGTTATATATATTAGGAAATGATTATGCAAAGATAACTGAAGAAGAAATTATAAATAGTTTACATGATATTAATGATTACAAAAATGTAGCTGCATTGGGTTTTCTATTGTTGGCAAATTATCATTTCAGTGAAATAGACATAAAACATAAATTTCTTGAAGGCCTTGAAAGAATATCAAAAAAGAAACTATCCCCCATGTTCAATCTTATTTATGATGAAACTGCCATACTTGGAATTCTAGTTCCAATTAAGAAATTTGTATTTAGAGAATACTACAATTGGGCTAAAAGTGTAATTTTTACATATAAGAAGAATTTAATAGAAAGAAAACAAAATTATGATATTGCAATTGCTTTAGAAGAATTTTTAAATGATGCTAATTTTAGTAATAAGCCTAATTCAGATGAGTATAACGTTGTTTTTGCTTGGCTTTCATTAGAAAGAAATAATGAAAAAATGTCTTTTTCTAATCAATTAAATTTTTTTCAAAAAGTATGGAAAGTCGGTATGCCATATTTTAATAACCATTTTTTGGATTGTATTGCATGTGGTGTAATTGATAAGCTGATTGCTTATAAATTTGATTATGGCTTACTGAACATTGAAGAAAAATATAAAAACGCTGTTGAACAAGTAAAAAAGAAATCAAATAGGATAGCGAAATTGTTGACGATTTTGACAGTTCTATTTACAATAATTGCTTTACTGGGACTTACTTATTCTATAGCAATTTACGAAATCAATAGTGATGAGAATAAGTGGTACATACGCACAATTGTATCATTGCTTGGAAGTGGTGGAGTGTTTATAGGTCTTATAAAAAGCTGGCGGAAAATTCACGAAATCATTTATACAAGAATATATTCTCACACATTGGTAAAGAGAAGATTGAATTAGAAGGGGGAACATATGACATCAACTTCAAATTTGAAAATTAAACCACTTTATATAATGAAAATATTAATGGAAAAGACGGATGAGCATCATCCGATAACAGTAAATGAGATTATAGAGGAACTTGCAAAGTATGATATCTCTGCTGAAAGAAAGTCTATTTATTCAGATATCGAATTATTAACATCATTTGGGATAGATATAATTTGTGAAAAAGGAAGAGCAAATAAATATTTTGTGGGATCAAGAGATTTTGAATTACCTGAATTAAAACTTCTTGTTGATGCTGTTCAATCATCAAAATTTATTACTTATAAAAAAAGTGAACAGTTAATTAAAAAGATTGAAAGGTTAACGAGCATTCATGAAGCTAAAGAATTACATAGACAAGTTGTCGTTGCAGACCGAATTAAAATGATGAATGAAAGTATTTATTATAATGTGGATGAAATTCATAAAGCAATCCAAAATAATAAACAGATTAAGTTTAAATATTTTGATTACAATTTGGATAAGAAAATTGAGTTTCGAAGAAATGGTGAATGGTATTTTGCAAGTCCATATGCTTTAACATGGTCTGACGATAATTACTACATGATTGCATATTATGAAAGATACAACGACATTAGTAATTTTAGAGTTGACAGGATGGCAGCTATTCAAATGGTAAAAGAAGAAAGAATAATGTGTGAAGATACCGAAAACTTTAATGTAGCAGATTATTCAAAAAAATTTTTTAGAATGTTTAGTGGAGAGATGGAAACAGTTAAACTCCAGGTCGATAATTCGCTTATTAATGTGGTTATAGATAGATTTGGTAAGGACATCGTCATCAATAAACAAGATGATGACCATTTTACAATAACAGTTGATGTAGTTGCTACAAATACGTTCTTAGGGTGGCTGTTTATGTTTGGTGATAAGGTAAAAATTCTTTCTCCTGAGCATTTGATTGATAAAATGAAAAATATGATTAGAAGAGTAGTGGATCTATATGAGTAATTCTGCGAACAAATATATATCTAACCTAAATGGTGTTTTTTATTAGGTACTATAATTGCAAAATAATTACATATACTGTCCGTACAATGGGACAATTTTTTTAGTATAATTTTAAGTGTGATTATGTACCAAATTGGGAAAATTCAGGGGGATGATTACATGAAATTTGGGATTAGAAAACCAAGCTTAAATAATTGGATTGCAGCAAGGACAAGCATTAAAAGACAAATCGTGCATTGAGCTAGAATTAAAATGCCAAGGACATATGAGTGGTTAAGGAATCCTAAGAAATACGCTTACAATAAGGTGTATAATAGAACTTCTTTTGATATTTTTAAACTGCAAAGAAATTATTTAATTAACAGGGGGAGAATGCAATATGGCTACCACGGTAATACAGGCATTTAATCAGTTTTTAAAAAATACAGTCAACTTAGATCCTGAAATAAATAAAAATGCGAAAATTAGCCGGGATTGGTTACTGCTTCAAATTGGAAAGTTTAAAGAAAAAGACAATACTTTCCCGCAGTTATATTCTGATATTAATATGCATTTTGGATCTTTTGCACGAAGAACTAAGATTAGAGAGTTAGATGATATAGATTTGATGATAGGATTGTCAGGCCAAGGATCAACATATAGAGAGTATTCAGATAGGATTGAGATTAATGTATCTGAAAATGCTATTGATCTATTGGGATTATGTAACGCCAATACCAATATATTAAATTCAAGAAAAGTTATCAATAAATTCGTTTCTGCATGTGCTAATGTACCACAATATAAAAAAGCAGATATTAAAAGAAATCAAGAAGCAGTAACTTTACAATTATCTTCTTATACTTGGAATTTTGATATAGTACCATGTTTTATGACTACTGAAAATATTTATGGAAGAAGTTATTACTTAATACCAGATGGTAATGGCAATTGGAAGAAAACTGATTCTAGAATTGATAGAGAAAGAACAACAAGTATCAATCAAGCACACGATGGCAATGTTCTTCAAGTTATTAGGGTTATGAAATATTGGAATAAGAGAAAAACTATGCCGAAGATGTCATCATATTTGCTTGAGACAATGATATTGGATTATTATCAAAATTTAGATAGTACAGCCAGTCAATATGTTGATATCGAATTACCGAATAGTTTACATATATTTACTATAATATCATGAGCGAAGTTATGGATCCAAAAGGTATACAGGAAAACATTAATAATTTGACTTATGATGAAAAGATGAAAATAAAGGAAAAAGCAGAGTTAGATTACTACAAGGCAGTTAATGCAAGACAATTAGAATCAGAAAATGATATGAAAGGTTCAATAAACAAGTGGAGCGAAATATTCGGTGATTCTTTTCCGAGACAAATGGTTATTGGTAGATGTGTATATAGATATTGCTTCAAGCAAGACAGGTTCTTCTCGTAAAGAGTTTAATCGTATGCTAAATGATTGTAAGTCTCGTGATATTGAAATTATACTAAGCAAGAGT
>JAAYHV010000020.1 GCA_012744355.1 Clostridiales bacterium | reverse complement strand
CATAGTAGAATTACTTTAGCTAGGGGAGCTTGTGCTGAGAATTCCATTTGGAACTACCCTCATAACCTGATTCGGATAATACCGACGAAGGGAAGCAAAACGTAATCTTTGCGTTTTCACAAGTACTCCTTAAAATTTTAAGGAGGTTTTTTTATGTTCGAAAATTTACAAGGATTTGTTGAATCCACAGTCGGGATTACTATTACAGTAATTCTAATCATCGTCATCCTATTTTTCATCCTGCGTGGTGGTAAAAATGATGATAAAAGAAATAACACAAAAGTCTTAACCATTTCTGCCCTTTTGATTGCACTAGCCATGGTGCTAGGCGAAATCAAATTGTTTCAGATGCCACAAGGCGGCTCGATAACTCTTTTAAGTATGCTACCAATAGTATTTTGCGGCTACCTTTTTGGAGTAAAAAAAGGAGTTATGGCTGGTATTTGTGTTGGACTTTTAAGTCTTGTCTTTGGTGCAGTTATCATTCATCCCCTTCAACTTTTACTGGACTACCCTATCGCCTTTGGCGCTATGGGACTAGCTGGCCTTTCTAAAAAAAGTCTAGCCAAAGGTTATCTCATAGGTATAACAGGAAGATTTATTTGCGCTGTAGTAAGCGGCATAGTTTTCTTTGGGGATTATGCGCCTGAAGGTTTTAACGCAGTAACATGGTCCATATGGTACAACATAACTTACATATCTGTAGAAGCAATTATTACCCTCATAGTTATAAACATTAAGCCCGTTAAAACCACTCTTGATAGATTGAAAATAAGCATGTAAGATCTTTAATTATGGCACTTTTCAATTGCAAAAAACTGCTAAAAGTGTTAGTATATGTAGTATAATTCAGTATGAAAGGAATATAAAAATGTACGAAAACATTAAATTTGAAAACAACGAAGGTTTAGGAACTGTTACAATCAACAGGCCAAAAGCAATGAATGCTTTAAACAAAGATGTATTAAAAGAATTGCTAGATGTTTTTCATGCAATTTCTGAAGACGATGATGTAAAAGCCATCATAGTAACTGGCGAAGGAAGAGCCTTTGTTGCAGGCGCTGATATAGCCGAAATGAGCAAACTAAATGCAAACGAAGGTAGAAAAATGATGAGGCTTGGTCACCAAGTAATGAACTGCATCGAGAATATCGAAAAACCCGTAATTGCAGCAGTAAACGGTTTCGCTCTTGGCGGTGGCTGTGAACTAGCTATGGCTTGCGATATTAGAATATCATCCACTAAAGCTAAATACGGTCAACCTGAAGTGGGCCTTGGAATCATCCCTGGTTTTGGAGGAACACAAAGATTATCTAGATTAGTTGGTAAAGGTATGGCTAAATACCTTATAATGACAGCAGAAATAGTAAACGCAGACGAAGCTTTCAGGATAGGACTGGTTGAAAAACTTGTAGAGCCTGAGATGCTAATAGAAGCAGCTGAAAAACTAGCTAGAAATATAATGGCAAAGGCGCCTATAGCTATAGCTACTGCTAAAACTGCAATTAACAAAGGTTATGACCTTGGAATTTTAGAGGGAAGTGCCCTTGAAATAGAAACTTTCACAGCTGCTTTTGCTTCAGAAGACAAGTCTGAAGGAATGAGCGCTTTTTTAGAAAAAAGAGCTCCAGAATTTAAAAATCGTTAATTATGATGTATACTAGCACCCTAGTTTTAGAGGGCGGAGCACTCCGTGGAATATTTACATCTGGACTGGTTGATTACTTCATGGAACAGAAACTAGAATTTTCAGATTTAATAGGTGTTTCTGCCGGATCTTTTAATGGTATTAATTATTTATCACAGCAAATTGGCAGGACCAAAACATGCGTCATGGCAGATGGTAAAGATGATAATTGTGTAAGTATTAAAAATTTCATTACCCAAAGGCAGCTAATTGACTTTGATAAAACTTTTATCACTTTTTCTAACGAGAGATTTTTATATGATTATGATGGTTTTTTCAAATCTGATATGAATATTGAAATAGTGGCTACGAATTGTTTGACTGGAAGGCCGGAATACCTTGTTCCTACTACTAATGATGAAATCATGCTTTACTGCAGAGCTTCGTGCTCTATGCCAATTTTGGTAAACATGGTGGATATAGGTGACGTTCCTTATTTAGACGGCGGCATCTCTGCTGCTATTCCAGTAGAATATGTTATGGAGAAGGAATTTGATAAAAACGTATTCATCTTGACAAGACCAAAGGGTTTTAGAAAACCTACGCCAAGCATCGCCACTCTTAAAGTTCAACATAAGATGTATGAAAAATATCCAGAGCTTTTGCACACTTTAAAAACTTCCAACAAGAGATACAACATGATTTTAGACTATATTGACAAGTTAGAAGAAGAAGGTAAAATATTCGTAATAAGACCTACTGAAAAGCCGGTTTCTCATTTCGAAAATGATCCAGATAAGCTAAATGCTTTTTACATGCATGGTTATAAAACTGCAAAAAAAGAATACTCAAAATTAATTGAATACTTGGAAAAATAAATAAATATGCTCTGATCTTTTTCAGGGCTATTTTTTTACAAAAAAATAATTATACCAACCAATGTTATGACTTCTTTTCCGACAAAGTTTCCGTCGTTACCATAATATCCTAATTTTCTTTACTTTTCGCACTCAATTGCGACTTTGTTTACTTTGTAAATCTCGGATATTAATTTGTAACCTTTCTTCTTTGACTTTTTCCAATGTATCACTCCATCCGATACACGGCTGTCTATAACTTATTGGTTGGTATAATATTTGTGAGTTTCGTTTTTCATTTGCACTTTTGGTGGTCTCACTCCCTTCTGTCAATTACTTCTGTAACTGATTCTATATATTAAGAGCCTAGGCAAATTTCACTTCGGCTTCATTAACTACATAATACCATGTTCTAAATGGTTGTCAATAGTATTTTATTACTTTTTTGTGTATTTTTATGCTCATTGTATACAAATATCTCTTAACCGACATATTGACTTAAAGTGTCTAGTTAGATACTTGTTACCATCACATTAGCAGCCACCTCACTTTCAAATCTATATATTAAAATCTCTCCTTTTATACACAATAGCGCCAAAAGCAACAAGAGCTATCATAACTGCTGTATATATAACAAGATGAATGACAGTCTCACTTGACATATCTAAAGCATTTGTTGGACTAAATAGCTGAAAAGGACTAAGATACAGTAAGAAGTTTCCTTTGTATTTTAATAGTTCTCCTAAATACCCTAGTAGGTAAGAAGCTACTACTACCATAGCCGAAACCATTCCTACTGAAATTCTTGTTGTTATGCCTCCAAGAAACAGCGCTACTCCCGTAAAAAAAAATGCGATGAACCCTGAAACAAATGAAATTTGAAAAAAGTCTGACAGTATAAAAGTGTCTCCCCCGTTTAAAAATCCGCATATAGCAGCAGATGCTATTAAACTTAGTAGCACCATTAGAAAAGCTACCACTGCAGTTAATACTTTTGAAAAATAGATTTCCATTCTGCTAAGGTGAAGAGAATAAAGAAACTCTATGGTTTTACTCTTTTCTTCTTTAAATATTATTCCCGCACTAAAAGTTACGGTAAATATTGAAATAGCTATAAGAAGCAAATTATACATCATTCCAAAGTAGCCGTTATAGTCATTCATTATGCTAAAGCTCTTTATTCCCATAAACTCTAGTATTTCTACAGGCATACTATCCCACTCAGCTAAGGCCATTTCCTTCATAGATGAAAACAATATCATATAAAGAAATGTTATGGCAAAAACAGAAACCATCCATCCAACTATCAGCCTTCTATTATTTTTTAAATCAAATCTAGATAACTTGATAACATTTTTCGCTGAAAATTTATTCATGCACTTCCCCTCCTTTGTAGTATCTGATTAACTCTTCTTCAACGGATTTAGGCCTTATCTCTAAAAAGTTTAAATCAAGAGTAGAAAGTTTTTCGACTAATTTATTCAAATTTCCTTCGTAATCATAGCTTTCTGCCTTGCCATCAGCCGTCTTATAAGTTACGCTTTGTATCTTTGCAACATTTATCTCGTCCATGTTTAAATCATCAACTATTATTCCATCTTTAATAATTAATGCTCTAGTACAATTTCTTTCAATTTCGCTTAGGTTATGTGATGATAAAAATACTGTTACTCCTTTTTCTGTTTCTTCCTTTATTTTACTAAAAAACTTGTTTTGCATCAAAGGATCAAGACCTGAAGTAGGTTCGTCAAGGACGAGTACCTTACCCTTATTTAGGAACATAAGTACAATCGATACTTTTTTCCTATTCCCAACGCTTAGCTCAGATATTTTTTTATTGATATCAAGTTCAAAGTATTCAGCCAGCTTATTAGCTTGTTTCATTTCGCCTTTCCCAAAGGAAAGCGCAAACTTAAAGAGTTCTTTTGATGTAACTCTTTCATAGAGTTCGGTCTCAGACGGCATGTAGCTTATTTCACTTTTAATGGCTTTTGCATCTTTAATCGAATCCATACCCAGTATCTTAATACTGCCTTCTGTTGGAAATAACATATTAGTCATGCACCTTATCATGGTGCTTTTGCCTGCACCATTTTTACCTACAAAACCAACAATTTCACCTTTTTTAACATTGAAACTTATATCTTTTACTGCGGTAAATTTGCCATATTTTTTTGTAAAGTTTTCTACTTGTATACAGTTTTCCATTATCTGCCCTCCATTTAACTAATATTACTCATTTTTTACCCATAAGTCAAGAACTGGTGAATTGAAAAAGTAAATTCCACACATCAGTACCAAACTTAAAAAAATTGAGTATTCTTAAGTATATTTTGACTAAATCTGTTGTTTCTAAAATTACCTTGATATTCTTTAAGCTCTTTGCAACGGCTTTTATACTACTCTCTCTACTAATTTACCATTATGAGTTCTCATGCTGAAAAGTTATTGTAATGTGATAAAGCTACAATTTGTGAATACGAACTGATATTTTTGGATATGAGTCAGTATAATTTGCTCAATTATTTTCTTTTTCTAGACATAAAATTACCCCTAAGTAGATTTGATTCTTTACCATTTCTACTTAAGGGGTATCATATCAATAATCATTAGAGGGACTTACTTTTTTACTAGCTTTTTCTAGGTGAATTAAAATCAAAATGTTATTATTTCAAGGTATTATTGAAGCCCTGTATCATTAATAATTTCAATTGAAATATTTTCGCATGTGTCAGATACAGTGTATCCACTTTGTCCGAATACTGTCTCGTGAAGGTCAACTACATTGCTTTTTAATGTGGTTGGTACAACATAAGATATTTGGTTAGGTAGGAGCCCGCTATAATATTTTTGGGGGAATCCATAGCTTTCTTGAAAATTATAAAATGGAAAACCTAATCCTAGTGTTAAAAGTTTAGGTTGGCTAATATTTGTTCTAATTTGAGGCATAATTGAAGTTAATTTGCCAAGTGCTAATGGGGAAGTTGCCGTTTTTTTCATTACTGCAGATATTACTTTCTTATATCTTTGGGCACGTCCACTGTCGCCACCACTTGTTTTACGAATACGGCAATATGTAGTAGCTTGTACGCCATCAATTGTTTGTTCACCTGTTGATGTAATCTTCTTATAATCTTTTCCTACATTTTCACCAGTCTCAGGACCCCATTTGTTTAAATCGGCTATTTCATTTTCCTTAACATCAACTTTAATTCCATCTAATGCGTCAACAATGTCAGAAACTGCTTTCCAGTCAAAAACAACGAATTCTTCAATGTTCAAATCAAGATTTCTATTTAGAGCTGAGCATGTGCCAACACCATCAGTAAAATGGTGAGCATGTGTTATTTTATCTAGTATTAGCTCGTCGTCAAAATAAGGAAGCTTTAAATAAGAATCTCGCATAACTGAAATCAGTTTCACAGCACCAGTAGATTTTTTTATACTCATAATTATTATTGCATCAGTCCTGCTTCCATCAAGACCTTCATTAGATCTTGCATCTGAGCCAAGAATTGCAATATTTCTGTAACCACTTAAGTCTGAAGCAACCTGAGAGTTGATGCCAAAATCAGAATTTGAGGTATCGTATTTATCAAGATGACTAGCTAAATAAAAGAAAATCCCAATTAATGCAACCATTATTAATGCAATGATGATGATTGCATTACGAATGACTTTTTTCTTGTTCCATTTACAGTTTTTCTTCTTTTTATCGTTGAATCTGCTAGAGCTGTCTTTTGAACTTTCGTTATTTTGATGTCTTAGAGCTTGATACTCATATTTATCAGCTTCTTTTGCATATTCAGGATCTTCTAATTTACGGATGATTTCAGGGCTATATTCTGTTCCAGTGAAATCCTTTGTTTTTTCATGATCGTTTTTTCTCATCAGCTAAACCTCCTATAAATATATTGATATTTATATTTCTAATAATGATATACTAGAACCAAATAAATAGCAAACAATATAAAACTTATCAAATATTCTGGCAATTTAATTTGGTATCTATAGCTTCAAGCTTTTGTTCATTAGGTTATTTACTTTTTCTGGACATAAAAATGCACCTCCAAACATTAGATTTTCGTCTGATGCTTAGAGGTGCATTTCAAAGTTAAGTAATTTATTGGCGGAGGACACGGGACTCGAACCCGCGGGGCTGTTACGCCTTACTTGATTTCCAATCAAGCCCCTTAGCCACTCGGTCAATCCTCCAAGACGCTCACTTAGAATAACATATCCATGCTACCCATGCAAGCATTTTATTCAGCACCTATCATGATGTGCATACGCTTTATTTCTTCATTCTTGATGCCCTCAGTCACCGAATAAGCATGGTCTTCTAAATATACACTGGTTGAATTTGTTAAACTCTGCTTCTTTAGTTCTAAAACTATTTCCCAGCTGATTTCTTCAATTAATTTTCTCTTATCGCCATTTCCGTTGAGCACTTCAATTAAATCTTTTTCAAGATAATTAAGTTTAGGCAGCTCACTTAAAGCTCTAAACATCCACTTATAGTAAGGGCAATATTTATTATTTAACCAAAATATCAAATGGATGGTTTTGGTGACAAATTCATAAGCAGATAACTGCATAGCGCCTTGGTCTTTTCTTTTTAAGGCTCTATAATAGTTGTACTGACCTGCTTGACCTGAAAGCGCCAGATAAGAAGCTATCTTTTTTCTCTTTATATCTATACCTGGTCCTGCCATTAGTTTTAACCTTTTAATCAGCATTTCGCCTGAGTCATCACGAAATATCTCTCCATTTACGGCTTCAGCCAAAGCGTACTCAGATATATTAAGCCACTCTTTACATGTTTTAGGTATGTTAGAGGTTCCTATGGTATCTACGAAGAACTCGTCTATGGTATGAACTCCAAACTTATCCTTAACGTTTGGATTAGTTTGGCTATAAGCTTTGCAAGGTAGCTCATCGTATGCATTTTGTAAGCTATTTCCAATTTTAGTAAAGTCTTCCTTATTAAGCCATAGACACACACCAGTTTTAAAATCATGATCAGCTGAAATCTCATCATCAAAACCAAAACATTCAGAGCCGCGTCCCGCCACTCCAACTGCAATGCGTTTTTCATATTCTGAAAAATTTTTAGATATCATTTCTTTGCAGCAATCCTCGTAAAAAGCTCTGCCAAGTTCTATACCTTTCATTTTCTATAACCTCTCAGATAATTTTTCTTCTCTTCAGTTATTCTGTAACTTTCTACGCATTTTTGTATAGTCTTGTTATTTACCCATTTATCAAGATGGCCGTTTTCTATTATCTTTACTGCGTAATCATAGTTTTTTACGATAGCCTCGCATAAATACCATGCTATCGCAATGTTTATGTAGTATTCGTCACTTTTAATTTTAACTATGTCTTCAAACATCTCCTCAGAAAGATTGTCTCCTAGAAGCGCTTTTAAACTAATAACTATGCCAAATCTTACAGAGTAAGCATAATCTGATTTTATCCATTTTTTAGTCCAATTTGAAACTTTATCTGGATATTTTTTAATTATGTCAGCCTTGAAAGAATCGCATACACTCCAGTTATCAATATATGGTATAAAGTCATTTAGATAGGCTAGTATCTCATCGGGGTCCTTGCTTATGTTCTCTATTAGATACATATGTAGTAAGTTCTCTTCATGATATCTGTGAGGCAAATCTTTTAAAAACTCAAATTTCGAATCACTTTTGCTAAAAGCTTTGGCATAATCTCTAAGATTAGGCGTTCTAATACCTAATATCTTTTCAATGTCGATATTAGGTATTAGTTTAGCCTTAAATATTTTATATTGTTCATCTGTTAATTCTAACAGATCGCCTCTTACTTGTCCTGAAACGGAAGAAACGTTCTTATCCATCTATCGCAACAAGCCCAGCTACAAGCTCTCCACTTTTAACTTGGTCGCCTTCCTTAACATATATTCGATCTACTACTCCTTCAAATGTGCTAAGCACATTTGTTTCCATCTTCATAGCTTCGATAACTGCTATAGGCTGACCTTTTTTCACGGTTTCACCGACTTCAATAAATACTTTAATTACAGTGCCTGGTATGCTTGCACCTATTTCACTAGGATCCTCCGTATTAGCATATTGAATACTGCTACCCGAAACGGAAGTGGTAAGCGCGGATTTGTCTTTAATGGAAACAACTCTTTGGTTACCGTCAACGCTAAATACTAAGTCTCTGTTTCCAGATTCACCGGCTTTTCTTATTTCTACTAGCTTGATAACGTATACATTACCTTCTCGTACCTTGACATCTCCAGTCTCACCTTCTCTTAATCCATAGAAGAAGATATCACTGCCCATATCTCTAAGGTTACCCTTTTCTTCAATGTTTTTAACGTAATCTTCAAATACCTTTGGATACATAGCATAACTAAGTGCTTCCTGCTCCGTACCTTCTAGTCCTAAATTGTTTTTTATGTGTTCTTTAATTGAATCGAAGTCTTCCGGTTCTAATAGCTCGCCAGGTCTACATGTGATAGGCTTTTTATCCTTTAACACAATCTTTTGAAGTTCTTTAGGGAACCCACCTTCAGGCTGACCCATCATACCTTCAAAGTATGAAATAACTGAATCCGGATAATCCATATCCTTACCTTTTGTCAAGATGTTTTCATCTGTTAAATCATTTTGGACCATGAATATTGCCATGTCCCCTACCACTTTAGATGACGGCGTAACCTTAATTATATCTCCAAGCATTTTGTTAACTAAAACATACATTTCCTTAACTTCATTAAATTTATGACCTATACCAAAACTCTCTACCTGAGGTTTAAGGTTAGAGTATTGTCCTCCTGGAATTTCGAGCCTATAGATTTCGGCAGTTGAAGACGATAACCCGGACTCAAATCCAGTGTATACTGGCCTAACATCATCCCAATACTCCGAGATCTTCTGTAGTCCTTCTGTACCAATGTGAGTTTCTCTAGGACTGTTTTCCATTGCAGCTATTAATGAATTTAATCCAGGTTGGGATGTCAATCCCGCCATTGAATTAAATGCTCCATCTACAATGTCCACGCCTGCTTCTGCTGCCATGATAAGTGATGCCACGCCGTTTCCTGAAGTATCATGAGTATGCAGGTGAATTGGTATGGTTATTTCATTTTTAAGTGCAGTTACTAAAGTCTTAGCTGCGACAGGCTTAAGCAATCCTGACATATCTTTTATTCCTAAGATATGTGCGCCTCTTCTTTCCAGTTCCTTTGCATTTCTAACGTAGTATTCTAAATTATACTTTTCTCTTGATTTATCTAAAACATCTCCTGTATAGCATAAGCAAGCTTCTGCTAATTTGCCTTGGTTAAGTGTTTCATCTAGAGCTACAGACATACCTTCTATCCAGTTTAATGAGTCAAATATTCTAAATACGTCAATTCCTGAATCGGCAGATTCTTTTATAAACCTTCTTATAACGTTATCTGGATAATTCTTATATCCTACGGCATTCGCTCCTCGAATTAACATCTGGAACATTATGTTCGGAATCTTTGCTCTAAGCTTTTCTAGTCTTTCCCATGGATTCTCATTTAAGTATCTCATTGTAACGTCAAATGTAGCTCCGCCCCACATCTCTAAACTGAAAAAGTCTTTACAAAAATATGACACTGCAGGAGCAATTTTTTCCATATCAATAGACCTCATCCTAGTCGCCATAAGTGACTGCTGAGCATCTCTATATGTCGTATCTGTAATCAGGAGTTTGTCTTGTTCGTGTACCCATTTGCTGACAGCTTCTGGTCCCTCTTCATCTAGTAACTGCTTTGTACCTCTAAGACCGAGGAGTTTTTCCGCTGGAATTTTAGGTACTTTGGGTACGTTAAAATCAGGTTTATGACCTTCGGTTCCGTTGACAATCCTCTCTCCTAGGAAATCTAACACCCTGAGTTCATTATCCACAACTTCCCTGATATTAACAAGTAACGGGTTGTTCTCTACGAATCCCGTGTCACACATACCTTCTTTAAAAGTTTCATGGTTTAGAACATTTAATAAAAACTCAATGTTTGTTTTAATCCCTTTAACAACCATTTCCGAAAGAGCTCTTTCAGCTTTTTTAATGGCATCTGGAAATCTTTTCGCTGTTGCTGTAACCTTAACTAATAAACTATCATAATATGGTGATATCACAGAACCTGTAAATCCAGATCCACCGTCTAATCTAATGCCAAATCCAGAAGCACTTCTGTACAGATTAATTGTTCCTGTGTCAGGAGCAAATCCATTAGCCGGATCTTCAGTAGTAACTCTGCACTGAATTGCATATCCAGTAGTAATAATATCGTCTTGACTTTTTATTCCTATCTCATCTGAATCAAGTGAATAACCTTCAGCAATTAATATCTGAGATTGAACAATATCGATACCAGTAACTACTTCTGTTACTGTATGTTCTACCTGAATTCTTGGGTTCATTTCTATGAAGTAATGGTTACCGTTTTTATCGAGTAAAAACTCCACCGTTCCTGCACTTCTATAGTGAACTGAACTCGCTATTTTTATAGCATCTTCGCATATGGTTTTTCTCTGTTCGTCAGTCAAGCATACTGCAGGTGTAAACTCAATTACCTTCTGATGTCTTCTCTGAACTGAGCAATCTCTTTCAAACAGATGCACTAAATTTCCATATTTATCACCTAAAACTTGAACCTCTATGTGCTTTGGATCTTCTAAGTATTTTTCAACAAATATATCGTCAATACCAAAAGCTTTTTTCGCTTCACTTTTAGCACTGTTATACTGAGTAATTAGATTTTCTTCCTTATGTACAATACGCATTCCTCTTCCCCCGCCGCCAGCTGCCGCTTTAAGCATTATTGGATATCCGCATTCTTTCGCAAAACGCAAAGCTTCCTCTTCTGATTCAATCGCTGCATCTACGCCAGGAATAGTAGGCACATTAACACTAGATGCAACTAGCTTAGACTGAATCTTATCGCCTAAACTGTTCATCATTTCATTATCTGGCCCTATAAACTCGATTTCTGCCTTCTGACATGCTTCAGCAAAGTCAGGGTTCTCTGATAAGAATCCATAGCCTGGGTGTATCGCATCTACACCTTTAGATTGAGCAAGACTGATTATCTCTTCTATATCAAGATAAGCATTGATTGGGCTTTTACCTTTGCCTATCTCATATGCTTCGTCTGCTTTTGTTCTAAACAATGTATTTTTATCCTCTTCAGAATAAATTGCAACTGTTCTTATATCTAATTCATGGCAAGCACGAAATATCCTAATCGCAATCTCGCCCCTATTTGCAACCATTACTCTTTTAAATTTTCTTACTTTCTCCATACTTAAGCCCCCTTTATTTTATCATTTATTTTTATTTTATTTTTGATGTATATCAATTTGTGGATATGGAATTTCGATTCCTTCTCTATCAAATGCAAGTTTCACATTCTCAATCAGATAGTAATGAACATCCCAGTAATCAGGAGTTTTACACCAAGCTCTTACCACTAGTTTTATAGCACTATCAGCATGTTCAGTTACAACTACTATCGGTTCTACCATATTATCTACCAGCTCGCATCCACTTGCTACCTCGTATAGCACGCGTTTCGCTTTGGCAATATCTGTATTATAGCTTATTGTAAAGTTACCATCTACTCTTCTGTCTTCTTCTCTTGAATAATTAGTTAGAACAGATGATACTACTAATCCATTTGGAATGGTTACAGATTTATTATCAAATGTTTTTAAAGTGGTAGCAAAGATTCCTATTTCGTCTACTAGACCCGATGTGCCTGCCACATCTATGTACTCATCTTTTACAAACAATCTATTGTACATAATCATGATTCCACCAGCTACATTGCTTAAGCTTGCTTGCATTGCTAATGCAACACCAACTCCTGCAGCGCCGAGCACGGTTACTATAGGTGCTGTTGAAATATTAAAAGCTCCTAATATAGCTACTAATACTATTACCCAAAGAATTACTCTTATAACACTAATAAAAAATTTGTGTGCTGCTTCATCGATTCTGCTCTTTAACAATATCTTTTTAGTTGCTTTTAACAGCAAGGTAATCATTATTGCTCCTACAGTAAATATAATTATTACCTTAATAATAGATGCTATTGCAGCCTCTCCTGAGATATATTCAATGATACTTGCCATAAATTACTCCTTACCTTCCACTTCTTCTTCTTTCTAATTCTCTTAAATATTTTTTCCTTAGTCTAATATCTGCAGGTGTGATTTCAACTAGTTCATCGTCACTAATAAACTCCAATGCTTCTTCAAGGGTAAACGTTCTAGCAGGCGATAGCTTAACGTTCTCATCAGTACCTGATGCCCTCATGTTGCTTACTCTCTTTGCCCTGCAAGGGTTTACAACCATGTCTTCTCCTCTAGAGTTCATTCCGATAATCATTCCCTCGTAAACAGCTGTTCCAGGTTCTACGAACATTTGGACACGCTCTTGAATATTAGCTATAGCGTAAGGAGTACATGTTCCTTCTTCTTGCGCAATACCTACACCGTTAGTCCTTTGAGAGATCTCACCTTTATATTCTTCAAATCCATTAAAATGCCTTACCATAGTACCTTCGCCTCTGGTATCATTTATGAATTCAGTTCTGTAACCTAACAATCCTCTTGTAGGAACTAAATACTCCAACCTAGAATACCCATTTTCTCCTGCCATCTGAGTCATCATACCTTTTCTAAGATTTAACTTAGATATAACGGACCCCGTATATGCATCTGGTACTGATAGTACAACTTCTTCAATAGGTTCTAATTTTTTTCCGTCTTTATCTCTTTTTAATATTACTTCAGGTTTTGAAACTGCTAATTCATAACCCTCACGTCTCATATTCTCAATCAGTATAGAAAGATGTAGCTCACCTCTGCCTGACACTTTAAAACTATCAGTAGTTTCTGTGTCTTCAATAAGAAGTCCCACATTTACTTCTAGCTCTCTTTCTAGCCTTTCTTTAATATGTCTACTCGTTACAAATTTACCGACTCTACCTGCAAAAGGTGATTTATTTACCATGAAGGTCATAGACAATGTAGGTTCTTCGATGTTAATCATTTCCATTGGTCTTGGGTTTTTTGCATCGCATATAGTTTCACCAATTGAAATATCTGAAATTCCTGCCACAACAACGATATCACCGCATTCGGCCTTGTCTACAGGAACTCTATTAAGACCTATATAGACAAATATCTGATTTACTTTTCTCTTTACCAATTCACCTTTGCTGTTAGCAACCGTAACAGTTTCAGTTGAGCTAATTGTACCTTGAGTAATTCTTCCTATTCCAAGTCTTCCAATATAGTCATCATATCCTAATGAAGATACTTGCAATTGGAGCGGTTCTTCTCTCAAATCCTCATATGGTTTGCAGTGGCTTATAATCGTTTCAAATAGAGGTTCTAAGTTCAACCCTCCATAGCCTGCTGGACTTTTTTTAATTTTAGCTTCGCCATCTTCTACTTTAATAGCTTCTACGTCTTTAGGCTCTCTAACAGCTATGCCTTGTCTAGCAATTCCGTATAGGATAGGAAAATCAAGTTGTTCATCATTAGCTTCAAGATCCATAAACAATTCATAAACTTCGTCTACAACCTCATCTATTCTTGAATCCTTTTTATCGATTTTATTTATAAAAAGAATAGGATTAAGTCCTTGTTCCAGGGATTTTTTTAGAACAAATCTAGTCTGTGGCATAGGCCCTTCGCTAGAATCTACTAAAAGAATTACAGTGTCTACGGTTTTGATTATACGTTCAACCTCAGAACTGAAATCAGCATGCCCCGGTGTATCTACTATATTTATCTTATAGTCTTGATGCATTACGGAACAATTCTTAGAATATATTGTTATACCTCTTTCTCTTTCAATGTCATCGCTATCCATAACACAGTCAATAATTTCTTCGTTGGTTCTGAATACTCCGCTTTGATTTAAGAAAGCGTCTACCAATGTGGATTTACCAGCGTCTACGTGTGCAATAACTGCGATATTTATAATTTTTTGTTTTTCATTCATTATGTATGTCAATACCTTTCATCAAATAGTTTTTCAAAATAGTTTTACACATTATTATATCAATAAATCAGTCATATTGCAAGATATTAACTTGTTGTATTCCATATAATTTGATATAATTGATAAATTGAAAGGGATTTAACTATGAATAATTTATTTGAGCCAGTTAGAAGTATAATCGAAGAAGAAAAAATGATCAAAATGATTCTTAGCAACAAACGGAAAAAATCTTTAGAATACAAAAAAGTCGATATAAGGCCGTTGATTTTAAAAGGTGAATATATGTATCATTTCGAATTCATTTACGATAAAAAGGTTACACATTCAAATTTGAGTAAAGCTAAAACTAAAGAAAAAATAGCTGAGCTCATGGAGCTTTCTTTTAAACAAGCAGACATCTTTACAGACGATAATGATATAACAGTTTTAGCTTCTAAAATATCCAAACCACATATAGTCTCAAGGCCTGCTACTATGAAACCTCAAGTTTTAAACCACGATGATAAAAAAAATTATATTATTGAGGAATACAAACCTTGTGATTTTCTTGTTGAACTTGGAGTTATGAAGCCAAGCGGCGAAGTTATAAAGAAGCATTATAGCAAATTTAGGCAGATAAACAGATACCTTGAAATCATCGATGACGTTTTCCCTTATCTCCCAAAAGACAGGACTATAAAGATTATTGATTTTGGTTGCGGTAAAGCATATTTGACATTCGCAATTTACTACTATCTGAAAAAACTTAAGAATTTAAATGTAGAAATCATCGGATTGGACTTAAAAAAAGATGTAATAGACTTTTGTAATCAAGTAGCTGTTAAGCTAGGTTACGATGAACTCAAGTATTTAGTTGGTGATATTGCTGAATATGAAAACGATTATGCAGATTTAGTAGTAACCTTACATGCTTGTGATACTGCCACCGATTTTGCACTTATTAATGCCGTCAAGTGGAACACCAAAGTTATACTTTCAGTTCCATGCTGCCAGCACGAACTTTTTAGTCAAATTGATAATGATATTCACGAACCTTTGCTTAAACACGGCATACTTAAGGACAGACTCACTGAATATTTGACAGATGGTTTAAGGGGATTAAAATTAGAAGCTCATGGGTACAGCGTGGCTATGGTTGAATTCACAAGCTTAGAACACACTTCCAAGAATATATTAATAAGAGCAATAAAAACGGGGGATACTGAAAGTAGTAAAGCCCTTAAAGCTAACCAGGAATATGAAACGTTAAAAAACTTCTATAAAGTCAACCCTACGATAGGCCTACTTTAATTCTCTGTTTTTCTATGATCCCAGTTGTATAGAATAACTCCAATTATTACTATGGCAGCGCCAAACACGTTTGTCATAGTTATTTCTTTTTTGTAAACAACTATATCAAAGATCAAAGATGAAGTACACTGACCTAAAAGTGTTAAAATAGTAAATAGCATCGCCGTTACTTTTGGCACTAGCCAGTTTGACAGCAATACTATAGTAACTCCGCAGACTGCTGCTACCATGAGTGCATAATGAAACCCTCCAAAATTAATGGTATCAGCTACACCTACATATGCCACAAGAAGATATATTAATCCTGCAAATATAAAGCCCATTAAATAATTTATAAAATTCGAACCAACCAAACCAACATTTTTAGCTAGTCTCATATTTATATTTCTTTGTAAAACTATAAAGCAACCTGCGCAAATGGAGGTTAATAAGTATAGATTATTCATTTTCCTCTCCTCACACCGACATGATTATCGTGCCACCTATTATTAAAGCCACTGATAACCACTTCACTTTATTCATTTTTAATTTAGGAAGTCCGAACCAGCCTTTAGAATCAATTATCGTAGACATTAAAAACTGCCCTCCAATAAGAGTCGTTGTAGTGATAAATGCTCCCAGATTTAAAAAGCCCGAGGCAATAAATATTGGCACAAATGCACCTAATGGACCCCCTAAAAGATTAAGAGGTCCACCTATGTTAGATATTTTTTTGTTATTATTATCATGTTTTTTAAAGTATAGAAAAGTAATAAGTGAAGCTATGAAGGTAAATGCGTAAAAGGCCAAATTACCATAAAAAACATCATACCTTGCCGCAACTGTAGCGTTACAAGTATTTAGTACAGTAGCTATTACTCCAGCTAAAGCTACCATCATATATATAATTTTATTATTCAACTCTTATCTTTTCCTAATCATTAAAATTTTCTCTAGATCCCATTTTATTAGTAAAGTTTCTACTAAAGTCTTGTATTACTGAATTGAATCTAACAGTATTTATTCCAAGGGAATACTTTCTCTGCTCAAAGTGTTCATAGGGCTCGAACCACTCAGGTGGTTCGACCTTTACTATATCAAAAGTCTTTGTCCACAAAGTAGTAAAACCAAATGAATAGGCGTACGGTAATATATCATAAAAATACAGCGGATTCTCCCTAGATAATTTGAGCACTGTCTCTAGGTCTGGTTTGCTGATGAAATCTCTAAAGCTAAGAATCCTTGCTACCATCTTAGCATTTTGTTTAGTTCTCGCTTTCATTAAGCATATAAATAACATCGCGACTACGCAGCAAAGCAGCATGGTTAATCCTATGAATAT
>JAAYHV010000165.1 GCA_012744355.1 Clostridiales bacterium | reverse complement strand
CCGTGATGAATTGCATCAGACATATTGTGAGTAATCATCATAGTAGTCAGGTTATTATCAGCAACAATTTTATCAGATAACTCTAAAACTTTTGCTGCTGTTTTGGGGTCAAGTGCTGCCGTATGTTCATCAAGCAGTATTAGCTTTGGTTTTTGTATTGTTGCCATTAGAAGCGTAAGCGCTTGACGCTGACCTCCTGAAAGCAGACCCACTTTGGCGGTCATGCGGTCTTCAAGCTCCAATCCAAGGATTTTAAGCTCCTCGTGGAAACGTTCTCGCTCTTCTTTGGTAATACCCCAGCGGAGATTACGATTTTTACCTCGCCGTAGGGCTAGGGCAAGATTCTCTTCAATGCCCATATCAGCAGCTGTCCCCATCATTGGATCTTGAAAAACGCGGCCGATATATTTTGCACGTTTGTGTTCTGGCAAAGCTGTAACATTTATTCTATCGATAAAAATAGAACCCTCCTCTACCGGCCACACACCTGCAATAGCATTAAGCATTGTCGACTTACCAGCTCCGTTTCCGCCTATAACGGTTACAAAGTCTCCTTCATTTAGGCGAAAGTCAACCCCACTAAGTGCTTGCTTTTCATTTATTGTTCCAAGGTTGAAGGTCTTTTTTATATTATATAAATCAAGCATTTTTTTCTTCTCCCCTTTTTGATTTAATTACAAAAGAACTCTTTCTTTTTTCTCTAAGGTACGGAACGGCAAGGAAAATCGCTACTATTACTGCTGTAAGAAGCTTGAGCATATTTGTAGGCATCCTTAGCCACATAACAAGTCCAATTACCAAATAATATATTATTCCACCCAATACGACAAATGTAAGGCGTATACTAAAGTTCATGCGCTTTCTAAAGATTGCTTCGCCCAAAACGTCACCTATGATAACAGCAGCAAGACCAATTACTATTGCCCCCTGGCCCATCTTAATATCGGCAAACCCCTGATACTGCGACATAAGTCCACCAGAAAGCGCCACAAGTCCGTTTGATATGCATAATGCAAGAACTTTCATATTGTCTATGTTTATACCCTGAGCCTTTGACATATTTGGATTGCATCCGGTTGCTCTAATAGCGCTGCCCTGTTCCGTTCCAAAATACCAGTAAAGGATAGTAATTATTATTGCTGCCAAAATGAGCACAGTTATTATTGAACCAGTTACATTTCGCAGAGAAACTATAAGAGAATACTTATCTACATTCACTGCCATGTTTGCACCATTAAGAATTATGAGGTTTATCGACCAAAGAGAAATTTGAGTAAGAATTCCTGCCAGAATTCCTGGTATTCCTAATGCAGTATGTAAAAGTCCCGTAACAAGTCCGGCTAAAACTCCGGCAGCTACAGCGACTGCCATTGCAATGGGTGACGGAACTCCAGCTAGTATTAATATTACAGTTACAGCACCACCGGTCGCTAAAGAGCCATCAACTGTTAAATCCGGAAAGTCAAGTAAACGGTAGGTGATAAAAACACCCAAAGCCATTATCCCCCATATAAGTCCCTGCGCCACATTCCCCGGAAGAGCTCCCATGAAGTTCATCGGGTCTAGAGACGCAAAATATGCTAAAACATCCATAGCAGTTTCCTTTCTTTTATACTAATTCGAAAATACCGATGCGGTGCCTCATCAAAAGCGCACCGCAATCAGATATTATTATGAAGACTCTAGTCTTAGTCTTCTATTGCGATATAATCATCGGGTATTGTAATTCCAAGTATATCGCAGATTTCAGCATTATATTTCTTAGTGAATTTAGGAGCAAATTCAATTTCCATGGTTGCAGGGTCAGCACCATTTACTAGTATTTCATATGCCATTTCACCTGTTGCGTATCCTAAATCATAGTAGCTTATAGAAAGTGTTGCAACTCCACAACCTTTGCAGATGCCTTCCTCTCCTGCTATAATAGGAACTCCTGCAGGAACACAGACGTTTTTAATAATTTCACTATTAGATGCAACAGTGTTGTCAGTAGGAAGATAAATAACATCACAATCTGAAGCAGCTAATTTGGTAACAGCTTGAACATCATTGGAATCTGAGAATGTATACTCCTTAACGGTATAACCCATATCTTCTAAGTGCCCTTTAACAACTTCATACTGATACTTAGAGTTAGGTTCAGCTGAGCAATAAAGAATTCCAACATCACTTGCATCAGGGAAAAGTTCCTGTAGCATAGCAGCCTGCTCATCTAAAGGAGCAAGGTCTGAAGTTCCTGAGATATTAGTTCCTGTCGTTCCGCTAAAGTCATCAATTCCAAGCGCTGTACCATAATCGGTTACGGAAGTTCCGAGAACTGGAATTTCGTTGGTAGCAGCCTGCGCTGACTGAAGAGCTGGAGTTGCGTTGGCCATAATAAGGTCTACATTAGAAGAAACAAATTGATTACAAATAATAGAGCAAGTGGGGATATCTCCCGAAGCATTCTGCTCATCAAATGTAACCTTATCTCCTAGCTTATCTGTTAGTGCATCTTTAAATCCTTGTGTCGCAGAATCTAATGCAACGTGCTGAACAAGCTGGACAATCCCTACGTTATAGCTATCAGCCGATGAGCTGTCCTCGCTTTCTGCTCCACCGCACGAGGCTAGCGTAAGTGTCATCACTGAACATATTAAAATTGCAAGTACTTTCTTTTTCATAGTGTTCTCCTTAATTTTTATCATAAAAGTAGCTTCGCTATAAGTTGGTGCTACTCTGAAGAGCACTATTTTGTATAGCAATTATATTTTAACTTGCTTAAAATTATATCGCTTTAGGCTCATAAAGTCAACAATTAATTTGTTGATTTTACCAAACTTTTATTAAATTTTTAATTACTATTTACAAATTCAGAAGTTAGTCAGCGGCAATTTCTTGATTTATGCAGCACAATCATAAACACCGTAAAACGGGTGGTTTGCACTATGGCTATAAGCTCTCTATATCTACTAGCGTCTCAAGGTGCTGTTTTTCACTTTGTTGAAGAATATACTTTGCAATTATAGCTTCATTAAGTTCAACTGTACTTACATAATACCATTCCGTCCAGAAATTCCTGTTGCCGTATTTATATTTCAAATTCACATGCTTATATCTGCTGTAAATCCATTTAAAGTAAACGGTCTAATATATGCTCCAAGTGGCGATCCTAAAAGCCTAACTCCACTCTTTTATTCTACTTATACATCATATCTGGATTTTTACACATTTCACCTAAAAAGCACCATATACAATTAACTTCAAATGTATATGGTGCTTTGATTTTATGTATTAACCAATCTGCTTTCTTACAACCACTAGGATAATTATATTCTAAATAATTAGTATATTATAGGCAATATTCCTAACAGTACTCTTTTTAAGCTTTGGTTATTTGAATAGTATGCATATCTAGCCCTCGCTAGACACTCTCCTGCAAAGGATTTCATCAAGTTTTCAGCTTTTTTAATTCCTTTTGAGGATTTTTTAAATTTCCTCCTTGTATAGTTTAAATTTTTATTACTAACTGTAGTTGTAGCATATTATAACTATTTTGTTATTAAATATTCCGTCTTATATCAGTGCTTATTTTCCCATCCGTTATTTCAATTATCCTGTCGCCTTTTTCAGCAACTTTCTTATCATGGGTTATTACAATAAATGTTGATTTGAACTCATCATTTATTTCTCTAAGCAACCTATATGCCTTGTCTGTAGTTTCTGAATCTAAATTTCCTGTAGGTTCATCAGCTAAGATAATAGACGGATTGTTAATAAGAGCTCTAGCGATTGCCGCTCTTTGCTGCTGGCCTCCTGATATATTAGTCGAAAGATTATTTTTCACTTTACTAAGTTCCACCTTGTCGATAAGGTACTTAGCTCTATCAATAGCCTCTTTATCTACTCTACCATTTTTTATTCTGTATGGCATTAAAACATTTTCAAGCACCGTAAATTCAGGCAACAAATAGTGAAATTGGAATATGAAACCTATTGTCTCATTTCTTAGTTCTGCCATTTCATCTCTACTTAAGTTAGTAGTATTTGTACCATTTATTATTACATCTCCGTTACTTGGCTTATCAAGTGTACCCATTATATTCATAAGAGTAGATTTACCGCTCCCTGATTCACCTATTATAGAGTTAAAGCTTGACTTTTCTATATTTAAATCTATATTAAACAAAACTTGAGTCTTTACCTTATCTCCATATATTTTATCTATTCCCTTTAATTCTAATATATTATCCATTTTTAATCACCTCTATTGGATCTAGTTTTGACGATTTTATTGCAGGAATAAGTGACGATAACGTTGATGCTAATATAGCAATTAGTATCGATATCCCAACAAACTTGTAATCTAGGTAAAACGGAATAAGTGACGTTCCATCAGGGTTAGTCACGAAGTTTGAAAATACCAGATTTAAACCAATTCCTAGTGATGCTCCCAATATACTACCTATAATCCCTAGCACCAAACCTTGAAAAAGGAATATTAGACTTGCATCTCTATTTTTTATCCCCATTGCTTTAAGTATACCTATCTGCCTAGATTTTTGCACAACTGAAATTGCAAGAACTGATGCTATACCAAGAAGAACTGCTAAGAGTACAAATACCTGAATAAGATAGCTAGAAGCTGATTGTCCTGTCAGCCCCGAAAGCAACTCTTCATTTAACTCTTTCCAATTTTCAGTTTCAAGATTATCACTTAAACCTTTTTCTATTCTAACTGCTGTTTCATCTGCTGCAAAAATATCTTTTACTTGCGTTTCTATTGCAGTTATTTGACCTTCCTTGTCGAAAACATCCTCTGAAGTTTTTATAGTTGATAGCACCCAAGACTCATTTATAGCTTTTACCTTTAAATCATATTCACCAACAAGTTTTATTTCTTCTAAGCTGCCTTCTGGTGTAATCAATTCAAAGGTATCTCCTATTTTTAACTCTAGGTTTTCAACTAAATCTTTGCCAAGCATTACCTCACCATTTGATGATGGTATTTTACCACCTGTTAATTTATCATCGAAATCATATATTTTATTAGCATCTTTAAATTCCATTCCTCTAAAAAGAACTGGATAAGTTTCGTCGTCTAATGTTAAAAACGCTGACGAATCTAAGCTCTTTGACACAGCGGTTAATTCTTCATCTTCATTTAAACTATTTAGCAGTTCCTCATCTACCTCAAAATATTGTTCCCTTTCTGATGAAACTATTGTAATCTGCGAGGAATTTCCTATGGTCTTGTCTACTAAGCTAACTTGTAATCCATCTATTAGAGAACCTATAAATATTTGTACGGAAACGCCTATGGTTATACCTAGAACTATTAATATTGTCTGTCCTTTACTTGATTTTAAAAATCTTAATGCTATTCCCCATGCTAATTTCATTTATTACTCACATCCTTTCCAATTGAAAAGATGTCTCTAAGACTTTCAATATAAATGTCTCCGCCTATTTCCTTATATAGATTCTTGTCGTTTCTTAATGCATATCCCGCCAGTATAAATTTTATACCGTAATCAAATTCTTCTTTTATGCTAGCAATAGTTTTTCTAGCCGCTACTGTATTATAGAAATTCGAAAAGCTTAAAGATATATATTTAGGTTTTTTATTTTCTATGGCCTTTAAAGCAGCATTCCAAGGAGCATTTGCTCCAATAAATATAGTCTTATACCCTGCGATAGTAAAAATATTCGCAGCCATTTTAGACCCTATAATATGATCTTCATATTTTGGAGAAATCAACATTACTTCTTCGCCATTAATTATACCCAATTTATCTCTTTCTTTTAAAACATATGTGTAAGAATTTTCTATTATGCTAATAACTATCTCACTTCTTGTATGCTCTTGCCAAATAAGCGTATCTTCATCCCTAAACTCTTCTACCACACTATTTAAAACAGGTGTAAGAACATCTTCATACAAAGTTACTATGTCTACTAATTCGTCTTCAAGAGCGCTCATAGCTAGCTTTACTGCAGTTTCTTTATCATGATTTTGTAGCGCTAAAAGCATTTTTTCATACAGCTTATCCATATTTCCTCCATTTCTAATTATTTTAAAATGAAACTAATAACAACTAATAAATTTTTACTATTATTATTTATAATATATCTTTTGCTCACTCTAAGTCAAGGCCGTATTAGCGTCATGATAATTCAATTTATATTATTATCATTTATAAGATTCCCTTAAATCGCTTGTATTAATTGTAAGAAGCTCAAATCCTTTGTTCGAAGGATTTGAGCTTCTGTTTATTTTACTTTAGAATTTTTAACATCATAGCCTACTTTTGTTATTGCATTTTCTATTTCGTCTATTGAAGTTTTCTCTTCATCAAAATCTAGTTTTACTTTGCTTGTATTAAATAGTACTTTTATTGTATCTTTATCAATACCTTCTATTTTTTTTATTGCGCCCTCTATTTTTAAAGCACAAGATGGACATGTTAAAGTCTCCAATTGAATTTTAGCATTTTTCATAATCATATTCTCCTTTCTTTGATTTTTTAATTTTATCTTTTAGTATTATCTTAATCTATACCTTAATAGCCTCATGCCATTAAGTATAACAACTAATATACTTCCTTCATGTACTAGCATTCCGATTGACATGTTCATCCATTCGCTAAAGAATACAGCTGCTAATAAGGTCAATACCACTCCAATAGCAATTACAATGTTTTGAACCATATTTCTTGCTGTAGCTTTCGTCAAACCTAGAGCGTGAGGCAATCTATTAAAGTCAGAGTTCATCAAAACAATATCAGACGTTTCAATGGCAACATCTGTACCGCTTCCCATAGCAATACCAACGTCTGCTAGCGCTAGTGAAGGACTATCATTTATTCCGTCTCCTACAAAGGCAACAATTTTGCCTTCTGCTTTAATTTTCTTAACATATTCAGCTTTATCTTCAGGCAGCATATTTCCATGAGCTTTTGTCAAACCCAATTCGCTGCTAACAACATCAACTGTTCCCTGATTATCACCAGAAAGCATGATTAAATTCTTTACACCTAATGATTTTAGCTTTTTAAGATTTTCTTTTACACCTGGGCGAATTTGATCACGAATGCCCATCAT
>JAAYHV010000164.1 GCA_012744355.1 Clostridiales bacterium | reverse complement strand
ATTCTTTTTGATTATACTACAATTAATATGATTAAACAAATAATATCGTTCATTTTCAAGCATTTTATACATAAAACTTAGTCAAAAAGTCTAACTTAAGTCAACTTCTTATCATATTGTGAATAAATATAGCAGATTTTTACTTTTTATGCAATATCTTAGCCAAATCCACTCTTATATTAGTGTTTATATTCCAAAACCAGTCTACATTTAGTTTACCCATAAATAATACTGTTTTTTATCTAATTAAACAACTGTTTTCTGCAAATTTAATCAGCTAATGTCATAATTGGACCACTTTTTGTAATATTTGGTATCCGCAGATTTTTTTATTTAGAGTTTTTACAATTTACGGCCATTTCGTTGGTAATTTATATGAAAATTTAGTATAATATATTATAATAAGGTAGTAAAAGCTATCATACTTTTTGTTGATTTGATGCGGAGGAAGAATATGAATATAAAAAAACTTTTAACAGTAATATTAATACTGTCCACCTCGCTATTTATAATGACTAGTTGTGGAGGTGGCGACGAAAAGAAAAGTTCCTTTCCAACCGACCCTTTAGAAATTGTTACATACGGCATTAATGACAGTATGAGCGTAATTAAAGATGAAGCATCAGATTCTATGCTGAATCTAAGTTCATATATGGGGTTAGAAGAATCAGACTTAGAAAAACCAGAAGTTAATATTAACTTTGATATCAAGAATGACGAAGGCGATGTTTCTATATTTTATAAAGCACTGAACAACACTAAAAGCAAAGATGCTACATTAGCTTTAGGTTTATCAGCAGATGGCCAAAATATGCAAACATCTGTAAACTTCACAGGTGATGATATGATTATGAGCTTCTTATCTCCAAGTGAACCCATGGTAAAATACTCCATGCCAAGTGATAAGACAAACTCCATATCAGATTTAGATCCTTTAAGCAGATATGTAGCTGCATTAGAATTGGAACCAGCTGAAGAATCCAAAGACACTTGGGATGCGGATCTATCTAAATTCACAGACGGACTTTCTACTAATCTAACGTCTGAAAATGTAGAAAAAACAACTGAAGCAATCACTCATAAAGGTGAAGAAATCGAAGCATCCACCTACACTCTTACTGCTGCTGATGCAGCTGCTTCCGAAGCTTTAAAAGATTTATTTAATGCTTTAAACAGCGATGAAGATATGAATTCTTTAACTACAGCTTCAGAGCAAGCTGATGAAGACAGTGTAGAGGCTTTAGCTTCTGTAGAATCTGTAATAAATGATGAAGCTAAATTAGCAGAAACAAAACTCACTTCTAAAGTTTACGTGGATAACGAAACAATACTCGCTTGCAATATGACTTTTGAAACGCCTGATGGTAATTTCATAATCAATAACCAATATGCTATTGATAAAAACAGCAAGGATATAACTACAAAAACTGTTTACATAAGCGGACTTGAAATGACTAGTACTCACGTATTAACGACTGACGGCGATACCGAAAACGAAAAACAAACTTACGTTATGAGTCAAGCAAATCCCAAAGAAACTCTTGAAGTAATTAACGAAAGCAAAGCCGTAAAAGCCGGTGATGATTACACTAAGGACTTTACTATTTCATACACAAGTGATGAAGAAGGCGTGATCACTACGGCCAATTCTACAGGTAAATATGAAGCTACCAATTCAGAAGGTACTGTAAACGGTACTTTCTCTGGTACAGCAGATAGTAACGACCCTACAGAGGGAAAACAAACATTTAATTATTCAGGTACCACACTTATGTCCGATAAAGATCCAGAAGTAACCATACCGACTTTCTTGGCTGATTCAGGAAAAGAATTTACAGATGTTAACGAGTTAAAAGCTTATCTAAATGAAGATAGTGGCAATAAAATTAAGAATATTACTAATCCTTATGAACGAAAAATCACAGCGATGATTTGGATGATAAGGCTTAATTTCTAATTAACAGCTATAAAGTGATGCTAGATTTATAGCATCACTTTACTAATTGGAGGCATACATGAAAAAGAAAATTGCTGCGGCATTAATAATAGTTGCAATAGTAATTGGCGCTTTATACATCTTCAACAACAACCAAGTAAACAACATGTATGATTTTATTAAGCTGCTCCAAAGTGGCCACTACTATTTAGACGGTACTTATAGCGTAATAGGGATTGATACTCCTATTAAACTTGCAGTAGATGGGGACGATTTCGATGTGGAAATAGATTCGTTAATAGGAAATACAAGAATAATCTTAGATGACGGTAAAGGTTATTTAATCAATGACGATAATCTAACGATAAGCGTAGTGACTCCAGAGGATGAAAGCATCAAAGGACTACCAGATGTAATGATTGATTACAATAGCTTTGCTAAAACAGGCGAAGGCAAAAATACAATTCCAGGATTAAATGATGAAACCCTTTATAAGTACTATGAATATACGCACACAGAAAGCAATATGATGATGAGATACTATTTTAAAGATAGGATTCTATATTGTATTCATACAGACAACGGCTTATTCGGCAGTTTAATAATAATCAATGAGCTGTCAAAAAACATTCCAAATGATAGATTCAAACTTCCTGGTAATTACGAGCGAATATAGACAAAAGCGAGTGCAATAAAAAAAATTGCACTCGCAATTTTTTTATAATCTGATGATCTATTAGCCTTTTAAAGAGACTAGGGTTACTGATACAAGTATAATCCCTGCACCTACTAACTGCTCTGCTGTAAGCGCGTCTCCAAACAAGATAAATGCTGCTATCACTGAGGTAAGGGGTATCAGGTTTTCAAAAATAGCAACAGTGGTAACATTAATGTGCTTCAATACCTTAATATAGTAATACTGCGTTACAACAAGGCCTAAAATAGAAGCGACAATCATAAGCAGTACAACACTTAGTGTAATATCCATTTTTTCCGGTCTATGAAAGGCCACTACTATCAGATTTCCAAACATTCCTATTGTAGCAAACATCGCTACCATCACGAGAGGGTCATAATTTTTTTCTATGGGTTTAACATTGATCATGTAAAAAGCCCACATAATAGCTCCCAAAATCATTACAACTAAGCCTACCACTGTAGCTTTTATTTCCGCTTCCGGCGCACCGAGTGTAAGTATAGTAACTCCTACAATGGAACCTACTATCCCAAGCACGGTGGCTTTATTAATCTTATTATTATATAGAATTAAATCAGCAACCGCCGTAAAAATTGGTATGGTTGCCAAAACCAACGAAGCTACAGAGGCTGAAGTTAGGCTTATACCTATAGCCTCTAAATTGTTATATATAAACATGCCAACTAGTCCAACTACTATTATCCTTGGCCAGTCTTTCTTTTTAATAAATATCCCTTTATCCCTGACTAAAACAATAGTAAGTGTGATTACAGATGCAAAAAACAGTTTCATTAAAACAAACAAATCAGGTGAAACATAGCCTAGCAAATAGTCGTTTATTATAAACATCATTCCCCAAGTTACATCTATGCCTATTAGTAATATTATCCATTTCGCTTTATTATTGTTCATATTCACCTCGAAATATGATTATATCATCGTTAAATGGAATAAGAAAGTACTATTTGATATGGAAAACGAAGTCTTAATGGTGTATAATTGATGTACACGTATTTTTCTATGTTTGGAAAGGAAGTATAGATATGCCATTAGTAACTACAACCGAAATGTTTAAGAAAGCCTATGACGGAGGCTATGCTATTGGTGCTTTTAACGTGAACAATATGGAGATTGTTCAAGGAATTACTGAAGCTGCAGGCGAATTAAATTCACCTCTCATTCTTCAAGTGTCAAAAGGTGCAAGAAAATATGCTAACCATACTTATTTAGTAAAATTAGTGGAAGCTGCATTAATTGAAAACAACATTCCAATTGCACTTCACTTAGATCACGGTCCTGATTTTGAAACTTGTAAAGCTTGCATTGACGGAGGTTTTTCATCTGTAATGATTGACGCTTCTAAATATGACTTTAATAAGAATATTGAAATAACTAAAAAAGTTGTTGAATATGCTCATGCTCACGGAGTAGTAGTAGAAGCTGAACTAGGCAAATTAGCAGGTGTAGAGGATGATGTAAACGTTAAAGATGCAGATGCTATGTACACTCAACCTGATGAAGTGGAAGAATTTGTATCTCGCACAGGAGTTGACTCTCTTGCTATTGCAATTGGAACAAGCCACGGCGCGTTTAAATTCAAACCGGGAACTGACCCTCAGCTAAGATTTGATATACTTGATGAAATTTCAAGAAGAATACCTGGTTTTCCAATTGTTCTTCACGGAGCTTCAAGTGTTTCCCAAGAATATGTAAAAATAATACAGGCTAACGGCGGAAACTTAAAGGATGCTATCGGTGTCCCTGAAGAAATGCTTAGAAAAGCTGCTCGCTCATCGGTTTGCAAGGTAAACATAGACTCTGACTTAAGATTAGCAATGACAGCTGGAGTTAGAGAAGTTTTATATAACAACCCTGGAGCCTTTGACCCAAGAGAATACTTAAAGGTAGGAAGAGCAAACGTAAAGTCCATAGTTGCTCACAAGATAAAAAATGTTTTAGGAAGTGATGGAAAAGCTTAAGGATAATATCAAATAGACTGCGCGCGCAGTCTATTTTTATTGCCGTAAATACCTTGCTATGCTATACTATCAATATTAAATAAAACAGAGGTAATCGATGCAAAGAACAGATTTATGGAAAGAATTAAATGAAGATAAAAGTTTACCAGAGCTTTTTCAATCAATACCAGCAAGAATCCCTGAAGTCATTTCACTCGCATTGGCATGCTCACTGTCGCTAATGCCAATTATTTCTTTATTGATATCTATAACGGATGGATTGTATTTTTTTAAATACCCTATCATGCAAACGGCATTTAACACAATCGGTTATTTGGGGATATCCTTTTGCTTATTTATTATAGTTTGGAACAAATATAACTTGCCTAAAGTGTATAGATCAAAGCTAGAAATCTTAAGAGATAGCGGTCTGATAATTTTCTTAGGTTTAATGCTCTTTTGGACTATACTATCCACTACCTTTTCCAAAGACCTCCACCTCGCCCTGTGGGGATATGTTTTCCAAGGAGAAGGATTATTTACAGTACTTGGTTACGCCGGCTGTTTTGTGATTGCTATCAATATCAAGCAGCGTAGATACATTAAGCTCATATTAAATATCTTTGTCGCGTCAGCTTCTGTAATCGCTGCACTATGCTTAATTAACACAGGAAAGCTAATGGCTTTTGTCAATATGGATCCTTCTATGGCATACTTTAGTAATCAAAATCACTACGGTTATTTTATATGCATGGCGCTTATGTCAGCCGTTTTATTATGTGTGACAGATGAAAACCCAAACTCTAAGAAAACAACCATGATTCTCCTATTACACATTTTGGAACTGGGATTGCTTCTTAATGCTTTAATACAAGCGCGTTCTTTAGGTCCTTTTCTTGCAGTTATTATTGCATTAATATCACTTTTTATCCTAACGATTTTTGTTGATAAAACTAAAATAAAAAGAGTTTTGCTTATAATATTTTTTGCAATAACTATCATGGGAATTTCAAGTATATTCACTTGGGACATATCAAGCGATTTGTATATTTTTAATTCAAGCTTAGAGGATTTATATTATGGTGGTGATAAGTACGGCTTCGGTTCAGGCAGAGGAACACTTTGGATCCATACCGTAGAGCTAATCAAACAAAGACCGTTATTCGGATACGGACTCGATAATTTAAGTTTCCCAAACAATGATGGTATTCTTGAGTTCGGCAGACCCCACTGCGAAATATTACAATTTGCAGCCTGCCAAGGTATACCTGCAGCTTTATTTTATGTATCAGGTCTAGGATGCCTGTTGGCTATGTTCGTAAACCGTTTCAAACGAATCGATATATTAACATTATGTATGTATTGTATTATAGGAGCTTATCTAATCTCAAGTATAGTAGGAAACCCTAAATTCTACACTTCGCCATATTACTACATGCTTTTAGGACTTTGTTATTCAAACATTAAAACTTTTAATAAATCCTAATCGTCATAAATTTTAAATAAATTCGCTTTATTTTAAAATACCCACTTTTTTATTATTCTCTTACGTTCTTCCCTTGTAGCGTTTTTAGAGTAAACACCAAGATAATGTCGCTCTTACAGATGAAACGAGCGTCCTGAGCTCTTTAACATCTATATACGCGTCGGCAGATGTGTTGTCATCTTCAATGGCGACCATTTCATAGGGCTTTTCATTTTATAGACTTTTTACTTCTAACTCATTTCCACTTTAAGATTCTTTTCCAGTGGCAGCACTTTGTTTTTTATAGCGCCTGACGCTGATAATTTTTAGGTTAATCTTAGTTCTTGATTATTTTGTCTGAATAATCATGCTACATGGTTCAAACAATTATCAATTAACCCTTAAACATCTTACAAATAAAAACACCAATAGCTAAACTAAGCTCTGGTGTAATATATAGATATTTAAATTAAGTATCTTTTTTAGCATTTTATTTATAAGTTTATTTAATGTATTGATTTATCCTTCTCCTTTATTTCCAACTTAGCCTTTTGTTTAAATACAGATCAATTTACATTTCGTCTATAAATATTAACCCTTCCAAGTTTTCAAGTTCGTCCAGTATGTCTTCCTTACTGCTGTTCTTAGGTAACTTGATTGCAATGACAATTCCTATTCCTCCAGTTGTCAATGCCTCCTTAGAATTAAATATCGTCTCATTTACAGTGCAGTCTAATTCTTTCATCTTAGCTACTACAATTTTAAAAGTCCTTAGAGTATTAACTTCCAGATAGAATGTTGCCTGCCTTGAAAGTTTGTACACATATTTTTCTATACGTTCTAGGAATGATAAGCTTAAATAAATAGCAAGTGCTGCTATAATAGCGCCTTCATAAAACCCAATTCCCAAAGCAAGCCCAAGGCAACCAGATGCCCAAAGACCAGCAGCTGTGGTAAGCCCTTTTAACTTTTGACGACCTGTTACAAGTATTGTTCCTGCTCCTAAAAAGCCTACACCTGTAATGACTTGCGCGCCAAGTCTAGCTACATCACCTTGATACCCTAATTCATCGCACATGTATTGATTAGTCATCATTGCTAAAGTAGCTCCAAGGCACACTAAAATATATGTTCTAAATCCTATAGGATGATTAGTAATATTTCTTTGCAGGCCTATCAGGCCACCTAGCATCACAGCCAATACAATTCTTGTAATTACCGTCGCCATATTAAGTTCATATAAGTTATTAAAGTAATCCATGTCACCCTCCAATTTAGTTAATTATATCATATTTTTATTTATATATCATTTCATTTGACATTCCTCCCGCAATATGGTATAAATAATATGTTCAAGTAATAGCTTTACCTCGTGCAAACGAGCGAAGATTTAATTGAGTAATAAAATTAGGAGGTACCCCGATGGAAAAAGGTACAGTAAAATGGTTTAATGCAGAAAAAGGATTTGGATTCATAACAAATGATGATGGAAGCGGAGATGTGTTCGTACATTTCTCAGCTATAAATACAGAAGGTTATAAATCTCTAAACGAAGGACAAGCAGTTGAGTTTGAAGTAGAAGCTGATCCAAAAGACAGCAGAAAACAAAGAGCTAACAGCGTTCACGTAGTAGAATAATTCAGAGCTCAAAACCACCGATAATGTCGGTGGTTTTTCATTACGCAAAATAGTATTGCGTCAGTTTGATCAAACTAACACTAACAAGAGCATAAAATAAGTTGAGCTATAAGCAAATCTAACTGATTTTGGCAATACATTATTTAGAGCAGCAATCATTTAGTTTGACACTACCCTATTCATATGGTATTATTGGAGTGTTCAAGTAATAGTTTTATCCGTGTAAACGAGCTAAGATTTAATTGAGTAATAAAATTAGGAGGTACCCCAATGGAAAAAGGTACAGTAAAATGGTTTAATGCAGAAAAAGGATTTGGATTCATAACAAATGATGATGGAAGTGGAGATGTGTTCGTACATTTCTCGACTATAAATACAGAAGGTTATAAGTCACTAAACGAAGGACAAAAGGTTGAGTTCGAAATCGAAGCTGATCCAAAAGACAGCAGAAAACAAAGAGCTAACAGCGTTCAAGTAGTAGAATAATTCAAAATATCAAAAACACCGACATTGTCGGTGTTTTTTTTAGTTAAGCATATTTGATCTATATTTAATAGACTTTTTTACCAGCTAAATATGTTCCTTTGACTTTAACATTCAGAATATCTAATTCATCTATTTCAAAGATGTCTCTATCTAGAATTGCAAAATCTGCAAAATAATTTTCTTTAATTAAACCCATCATATTTTCCTGACCTGTAGCGTAATGCGCATTCTTTGTATACATAGCCACAGCATCAAATACAGGCACCTTTTCACTTGGGTTATATCCGCCTGCTGGAAAACCTTCATAATCACATCTAGTTACTGTCAAGTAAATTCCCTTAATTGGGTCATAGCTTTCTACAGGGCAATCGGAACTACCTGCTTCTATTAGTCCAATATCTGACATAGTTTTCCACATATATGAATGCTTCGCTCTTTCCTTACCGAGTTTATCTTCGATCCAGTGCAAGTCCGTTCTCAAAAATATAGGCTGTATATCTAATACTACGGGAAGTTTGCTCATTCTCTCTAATAGATCCGGAGGCGTCATTTGAACATGAATGATTCTGAATGGTAAATTAGGTTTTCTATCAGAATTCTTAAGTGTTTTTTCTATAGCATTTAAAGTAATCTCTAGAGCTTTATCCCCAATCGCATGAATTGCTGGTTGAAGCCCTCTATCATAAGCAATTTTCATTCTTTCGTATAGCTCATCTTCTGTACAAATCATAAGCCCATCTGTATCTAATCCTTCATAAGGTTCCCTTAACTTAGCCGAATTTGCTCCAAGCGATCCGTCAGTGAAAAGTTTATATGCTCCAAGCTGAACAAGTTTATCCGGGTTATCGTTTATCTTATCTGGTGCATCAAATAATTCATCCAAACACACAGTTACTCTAACTGGAAGAATTCCTCGCTTTTCAAATCCTTCATAAGTCTCAATGGATTCTTCGTAATTCCATATTTTTGCTGAATAAGTATGAATAGTTGTTATGCCCTTTTCAGCCATATCTTTAAAGACGTCTAACATGACCTTCTCTTTCATCTTTTCATCTTTAAGAGGGTCTTTTATAACATTGTCAATAACCTGAGTACATTGTTCTCTTAATACTCCATTAGGCTTATCGTCATCTTCAAGTTCAACTACGCCGCCACCTTCTGGAGTAT
>JAAYHV010000163.1 GCA_012744355.1 Clostridiales bacterium | reverse complement strand
TGGAATCAGTTGGTGGAGAGCTTCTTTTAATTTCGCAATTTACCCTTTATGCAAACTGCAAAAAGGGGAACAGACCTTCCTTTATGGCTGCTGGAAAACCAGATGATGCCAAGAAGCTATATGAGTACATTATATGTGAATGTAAAAAGCGGTGCCCTGTCGTAGAAAAAGGAGTGTTTGGTGGTGATATGAAAGTCCATATAGTAAACGACGGACCTTTTACTATTGTTCTTGACTCAAAAGAGCTTTGACACAATATAAAGTGCCGTATTAACCTTAAAGTAATGCATATAGGAAATTATTAAATCCGAATAAAAGTATTTCAAATTAGAGCATATTAGGCGCAAATTGTGCAATTAAATATTATTAAAACCCTTGCAATCTTGACGTCATCGTGTATAATAGTTAGGCATGGTTGGCGGAGAATGCTTGACCATATTCCTACACCGCAAGGTGTCATTAAGACCATAGGGAGGTGAAAAAATGAGAAATTATGAATTAATGTTGGTTATCAGACCCACAGTAGAAGAAGAAATCAGAGACGCTCAATTAGAGACTGTCAAAGAAATCATTGCTACGGATGGTGAAGTTGTAGAAGTTGACATTTGGGGCATGAGAAGACTCGCGTATGAAATTGAAAAACACAAAGAAGGATTTTATGTTGTTATTCAGTTTAAAGCAGGAGTTGAATTACCTAAAGAGTTAGACAGAAGACTTAAGATTTCTGATAATGTAATTAGACATATCATCATTAATAAAGATGAGAAATAGGAGAGTGTTATATGAATTGTGTACAACTAATAGGAAGATTAACTAGAGATCCTGAGGTAAGGTATACACCGACCACTCAATTAGCCGTAGCTCGTTTCAGCTTGGCTATCGACAGATACGTAGGTCAAGGAAAAGAAAAACAAACAGATTTTCCAAGAATCGTAGTGTTTGGCAAACAGGCTGAAAATTGTGAAAAATATCTAGAAAAGGGACGTAAAGTTGCTGTTCAAGGTAGAATTCAAACGGGAAGCTATAAGAATAAAGACGGTGCGACTGTTTATACGACAGACGTTGTTGCCGATAGAGTAGAATTCTTAGAATGGGGAGATAGCAAGACTAACGACGGAGGAAAAAATCAAAGTGACAGTTTTGGTTCGGATGTTCCGACAGACAGTTTCCAAACCGTGGAAGAAGACATTCCATTCTAAACTGAAAGGAGTAATCATAATGGACTATAAAAAACGTGGCGGAATGAGACGTAAAAAAGTATGTCAGTTCTGCACAGAAAAAAATAAAACAATCGACTACAAAGATGTGGAAACATTGAAGAAATTTATAACTGAAAGAGGAAAAATTCTTCCTAAGAGAGTTACAGGTACATGTGCAACACATCAGAGAGAAGTAACAAAAGCAATTAAAGTTGCAAGAGTTATGTCACTTCTACCATACGATGCAGACTGATCAATAAATTGATAAAGGAGTTTTCCTTGCAGGAAACTCCTTTTTTTTAATAAACATTGGAGGAAGAGGAACACTTGGAAAAAATATTTGATAATCGAGTACAAGAGCGTAAATATAGAGTTCTTAAAGAAGTCGCAAAATCTTCATGGGAAGGCGTTGAGGCGTTTTCTGTATTCAATGAAATAGCTAAAAAGGTAGTAAAAAAAGAAGAAATTTCAAGATCTTGCTGTATATATAAAGATAGAGCAATAATAGCAGACAGAATAAGACTTGCACTTGGTGGAAACAGGAAGAATCCAAATATTGTACAAGTTATAGATATTGCATGTGATGAATGCCCAGAAGCTGGTTATGTAGTCACCGATATGTGCAGAGGTTGCATTGCTCATAGCTGTGAAGATGCATGCAGGTTAAATGCCATAGATGTTGATAGTAGCAATAAAGCGCACATTAATAAGAACTTATGTGTGGAATGTGGTAAATGTGCAGACGCTTGTCCATATTCTGCAATACACAACTATCAAAGACCTTGTGAAAAGTCGTGTAAAGTAGACGCTATTTCCATGGCCGAAGGCGGTGAAGCGTGGATAGATCCTGAAATATGCATTGATTGTGGTGCTTGCGTTTATCATTGTCCCTTTGGTGCAACGGTAGATGTTTCGTCAATAGGAGAGATAATAAAGAGCATAATAGGAAGTGAAAATAATACCAAATATAAAGTATATGCAACGGTAGCACCGTCCATATCTTCTCAGTTTGATTATGCCAAGCCAGGGCAAGTAATTTCAGCTATTAGAAAGCTTGGATTTTATGATGTGGTTGAGGTTGCACTTGGAGCTGACATGGTAGCAGAGAAGGAAGCAAAAGAGCTTGCAGAAAAAGGATTTTTAACATCATCTTGCTGCCCAGCATTTGTGCAATATATAGATTCTAAATTCCCAAACCTAAAAGAACATGTTTCTTCAAACTTATCTCCGATGGCTGAACTTGGAAGACATATAAAAGAAAAAGAACCCGATGCAAAGGTTATATTTATAGGCCCTTGCATAGCAAAAAAAGCTGAAGTAAGAAAAGAAGAAGTCAAAGATTATGTTGACTATGTAATGACCTTCGAAGAGCTTCAAGCGATGATAGACAGTAAGGATATTTTGCTTAGGGAGCAAAAGGAAGCTGATCTTAATCAAGCATCAGAATTCGGCCGAGGGTTTGCAAAAGCGGGAGGTTTAGTTGAAGCGATAAATCATGGCATTAATGAACTTGATTTGCCCGAATTTGAATTCAAGCCCGTTTCTTGTGATGGCGTTGAAAACTGCAAGAAGATTCTGCTTAGAGCTGATAAAGGTCGCTTAGACAAGAACTTTATTGAAGGAATGGTATGTGAAGGAGGCTGCATAGGTGGTGCAGGCAACTTAACACACAGTGAAAAAAACCGATATATAGGAGCTAGAAAGAGTATAAATGTTAAATAGCCAAAAACCCTTTTCACACAAAAAATAGAAAAGGGTTTTTTATTATCTAAAAACGCATAATTATACACGTTAAAGCGATAAAGTGATAAAGCAACTTTAGCGAAAACCCATTAAAATTCAAAAAAAACAAGAAATTATATAAATTAGTTGATAAAATTGTGGTAAAACGGTGAATAAAACGGTATAATATAGGAAATGATAAATCGCATATTATGAATAAATATGCATCTATTTTACGAAAAAACAGAAAGTATTCGTATCAAGAGGTATTTGAAGGAGGATTTTATGGCAATTGTAATTAATGGGAAAAACCTTACTGTAAAAGAGATAATTAGAGTTTGCAGAAAAGACGAAAAAGTAGTTATTTCTGAGGATGCAAAAGTTGCCGTAAAAAAAGCTCGCGACTACATCGAAAAAAAGCTAGACGAAGGAGCAATTATTTATGGCTTAACTACTGGCTTTGGGCAGTTTGCTAATGTACTTATATCACGTGATGAAACCATAGCGTTACAGAAAAATCTTATAAGAAGTCATACGTGCGCAATGGGAGATAACTACCCTAAGCATATAGTAAGAGCGGCAATGCTTCTTAGATGCAATGCTTTATCTAGAGGAAACTCAGGTATAAGACTAGAAACGATACAAACTATGGTAGACATGTTAAATGCAGGAATACATCCACACGTTCCTGAAAAGGGATCACTGGGAGCATCAGGTGACCTAGCGCCGCTATCATGCATAGCCTTGGGACTTATGGGCGAAGGTATGGTAGAATATAAAGGAGTGGACATGTCTGCTGCGGAAGCCCTAAAAAAAGAGGGCATAGAACCAGTTGAGCTTGCAGCAAAAGAGGGACTAGCGTTAAATAATGGTACACAGATGATGACAGCTGTGGGAGTTAATGTACTTTGGGATGCAATGCAGCTACAAAAGATTGCAGACTTAGCAGCGGCATTAACAGACGAGTCACTTCACGGAATCACAAAGGCTTATGATCATAAAGTACAAGAATTAAGAGGACATATGGGTCAAATGGTATGTGCTGAGAATATGAGAAATTTACTTGAAGGAAGTGGGAATGCTAAACTAGAGCAACCAACAAAAGTCCAAGACCCTTACACATTAAGATGTGTACCTCAGGTACACGGAGCAACGAGAGACGCAGTTGCTTATGTTTACAATGCTGTATCGGAAGAAATAAATGCAGTTACAGATAATCCAATTGTATTTCCAGATGAAGACCAGGTTATATCCGGCGGAAATTTCCACGGACAACCAATGGCTCTCGCTTTTGATTTTCTAAAGATAGCTATTTCAGAATTAGCCAACATTTCAGAGAGAAGAAGTGAAAGGATGATAAATCCTCATCTATCTGAAGGATTGCCCGCGTTCTTAACTAAACATGCAGGAGTATGTTCTGGATTTATGATTGCACAGTACGCAGCAGCATCGATGGTATCGGAAAACAAGATATACGATCATCCTGCTTGCGTAGATTCAATACCGTCTTCAGGCGGCCAAGAAGACCACGTATCAATGGGAACGACTTCAGCAAGAACGGCCAACATGGTACTTGATAACGCGCAAAAAGTTCTTGGAATTGAACTTATGACTGCAGCTCAAAGCATTTGGTTGAGACAAGAAATTGGTGAAAAAGGTATCGATAATTTAGCACCGGCTACTAAAGCGGCTTATGAATTCATTAGAGCACAGTCAGATCCAGTTGATGTTGACATTGTAATGCATGATGAGCTTGTGAAATTTGATGCGATGATTAAGGATGAATCACTCTTAAACGCTGTTGATAAAGTCGTAAAAATAAAGTAACTAAGGAGGAACAAAATGCAAGGCAATATTATTGATATGAAATGCGAATATCCTGAATTTCTAGAAGGATTGAGAAGAGCACCCGACAGAGGATTTAGATTAACGAAAGCACAAACGAGAATTGCCCTAAAAAATGCACTTCGTTATGTGCCAGAAGAACTTCATGAGGAGCTGGCTCCTGAGTTTATGGAAGAGTTAAAAACTAAAGGCAGAATCTATGCCTATAGATATAGACCAAAAGGAAGAATTTACGGCAAACCAATTGAAGAATATAAAGGAAAATGCATAGCCGGTAAAGCCTTTCAAGTAATGATAGATAATAATTTGGATTTTGAAATAGCTCTTTATCCTTATGAATTAATAACTTATGGAGAAACAGGTGCTGTTTGTCAGAACTGGCTTCAGTACAGACTCATAAAGAAATATTTAGAAGAGTTAACGGAGAATCAAACCTTAGTAGTTGAATCGGGGCACCCGGTAGGACTTTTTCCTTCTAAACCATCTGCACCTAGAGTTATTAATACAAACTCACTGATGATAGGCATGTTCGACAATCAGGATGACTGGGAAATTGCAGAACAAATGGGAGTTGCTAACTATGGACAGATGACAGCTGGTGGGTGGATGTATATTGGACCACAAGGAATAGTCCATGGAACTTTTAATACAATACTTGGAGCAGGAAGAAAATACCTAGGTGTTTCAGAAGATGGAGATTTAAAGGGAAAGACATTTGTATCATCAGGACTTGGTGGCATGTCAGGCGCACAGCCTAAAGCATCTAATATAGCTAATTCAATAGGCATATTTGCGGAGGTAGATATGTCAAGAATTCAGACAAGACTAGATCAAGGGTGGGTAGATGTTTGCTATGAAAACTTAGATGATGTTTTCAAGCTGGCAAAAGAAAAAATTCAATCCAAAGAGAGCGTTTCAATAGCTTACTTTGGTAACATAGTGGATTTACTTGAAGCCGCAGTTGAGAAAAAGTTTGACATTGATTTGTTGTCTGATCAAACCTCATGTCACAATGTATATAGTGGAGGGTATTGCCCTGCAGGACTTTGTTTCGATGAGAGAACGAATATGCTGCACGATGATAGAGAAGAATTCATTAAGTGCGTTGACCAATCCCTACTGAGACATTTTAAAGCCATTAAAGCTCTTACCAAAAGGGGCACATTCTTCTTTGATTATGGAAACTCATTCCTAAAAGCAATGTATGATTCTGGAATCAAAGAATTATCTAAAAATGGTATTGATGAAAAAGATGGCTTCATTTGGCCTTCATATGTTGAAGATTTAATGGGCCCAACGCTATTTGATTTTGGTTACGGACCATTTAGGTGGGTTTGTTTGTCAGGCAAAGAAGAAGATTTAGATGCAACAGATAAAGCGGCTATGGACTGCATAGATCCAAACAGGAGATATCAAGATAGAGATAACTGGATTTGGATGAGAGATGCTAAAAAGAATAAATTAGTAGTGGGAACAAAAGCGAGAATTCTTTACCAAGATTGTGAAGGCAGAATGAAAATTGCTCTTAAATTCAACGAAATGGTAAAAGAAGGAAAGATTGGACCTGTTATGCTTGGTCGAGATCATCATGATGTTTCTGGAACGGATTCACCATTCCGCGAAACAGCTAATATAAAAGACGGTTCTAACGTTATGGCAGACATGTCAGTTCAGTGCTATGCAGGGAATGCAGCTAGAGGCATGAGCATGGTTACTCTTCATAATGGCGGAGGCGTAGGAATAGGCAAGTCGATAAACGGCGGCTTTGGGCTGGTTCTTGATGGGTCTAGTAGAACTGATGAAATTATTAAATCAGCAATGCTTTGGGACGTTATGGGCGGAATAGGAAGAAGATGTTGGGCTCGTAATGAAAATGCAATTACAACGGCAAATGGTTTTAATGAAAACTATGACGGTGAAATCACAATTCCGCATATTGCCAGCGATGAACTTGTCAACAAGACGGTTGAAGATTTTATTAAATAGAGATGTTATGTGTCAGCGTGGGAGAATAAATCTTCACGCTGATGCTCTAAATTTATAAGAACGGAGGGGATAATGGCAAAAACATTAGTAAAAAATATAGGGAGACTTCAAACTCCAATTGGTAACTATAGCCATAAAGGAGATGCGCAAGGTGAAAATAAAAAGATTGATAACACTTGGATATTAATAGAAGGCGAGATTATTACAGCTATAGGCGAAGATAATAACATTCCTAGTAATCTGTCAGATGTTGACAAAGAGATAGATGCATTTGGCGGACTTGTAACGCCAGGCTTAGTGGATGGTCATACCCATCTAATATTCTCTGGTTTTAGGCAAAACGAAATAGTACTTAAGCTAAAAGGAGCATCATATCTTGACATACTAAGATCCGGAGGAGGAATACTTGATACTGTAAGGCACACAAGAAAGGCTTCAGCCAAGGAACTGTATATTCAAGCGGAAGAAGCTGTAACTGAAATAATGTATTCAGGGGTTACAACCATGGAGGCAAAAAGTGGATATGGCCTTGATTTTGATAACGAAATCAAAATGCTTAATGTGATTAAGGATTTAAACGAAAACACTAAAATGTCAATAGTTCCAACTTTCATGGGAGCACACGCTATTCCTCCAGAATATGAAGGTAAAGCTGATGACTTTATAGAAATGCTTTGCGAAGAAGTAATGCCTTACGTAAAGGAAAATGAACTTGCTAAATACTGTGATATATTCTGTGAAAACTCGGTATTCAATGTAAAGCAAAGTGAAAGATATTTAGGCAAAGCAAAAGAACTAGGATTAGGACTTAGAATACATGCCGATGAAATAGAGGCAATCGGTGGAAGTAAACTTGCTGGAGAAATGAAAACATCCAGCGCTGAACACCTTATTTCAATAGATGAAGAAGGCCTTGCAGCAATGGCAAAAGGCGGAACGACAGCAATGTGTCTGCCGGGGACATCTTTTTACCTAGGAGTGAAATTTGCGCCTGTAAGAGAGATGATAGAAAGAAACATACCTGTAGCTATAGCAACAGATTATAACCCTGGTTCTTGTCCCTCGTTTAATCTTCAGTTCATTATGACTTTGGGATATTTAAAGTATAGAATGACTCCTGAAGAGATATTAACAGCAGTTACAATTAATCCTGCATGTGCACTTGGCATGGGGAAAGAAATTGGAACTATAGAGGTGGGTAAAAGAGCGGATTTAGTGATATGGGATGCGCCCGATATGGAAATGCTTTGCTACAGATTTGGCACAGATTTAGCCATGAACGTAATTAAAAAAGGAGTAGAAATAGAATGAAACTAACAGAAATGAAAGTAAATGATTATTTAGAACTACTTAAATCTAAAGTACCGGCGCCAGGAGGCGGATCGGTAAGCGCGCTTTCGGGAGCTCAAGGTGTTGCTTTGATACTAATGGTCGCGGATTTAACCATAGGTAAGGAAAAATATGCAGATTATGAAGATATATGCTGTGACGCAAAAGAAAAAGCGTTACCTTTATACAAGGCACTGATAAACGGAATAGATAAAGACACTGAAGCTTATTGCGTTGTAGCAGATGCGCGTAAAATGTCAAAATGCAGTGATGAAGAAAAAGCCGTTAGAAAAGAAGCTATTGCGAAAAGCACAATTCTAGCTACTCAGGTTCCTTTTGAAACCATGGAGCAAGGATACCAAGCTCTTAAGCTGACAGAAGGTTTGATTGGAAATTCAAACCCTAATGCTTCAAGCGATCTAGGCGTGGCAGCTATAAATCTTAGCACTTGCGTTCAAGGAGCATGGTTAAACGTTTTGATTAATTTACCTGGTATAAAAGATGAAGCTATGGCGAGTAAGTTTAAAACTGAAGGTGAAAAGATTTTCAAGGCGAGCAAAGAACTTTCTGATAAATTGTATGAAGCAGTAAGAATCTCATTATTATAAATTATAAAAGGAGAAAGAAATGGCACAGATTATTGAAAGTATTCCCAATATTAGTAATGGTAGGGATAAAGAAATTATAGAAGCATGCGTAGATCAAATTAGAAATACAGAAGGGTGTACGTTACTTAATTATTCTTCTGATACTGATCATAACAGGTCGGTTATAACCTACATTGGTGATGCGAAAGCAGTTGAGGAAGCAAGCGTTAAGCTAGCTAAAAAGGCTGTAGAGCTAATTGACCTTAATAAACACACAGGTGAGCATCCTAGAATGGGGGCAGTTGACGTTATGCCTTTTGTTCCTGTAAAAGACTCTTCTGTAGAAGAATGTATAGAACTTTCAAAAGTAGTCGGCAAAAGAATAGCAGAAGAAGCGAATCTCCCAGTATTTCTATATGAGCATTCAGCCACTTCTGAGCACAGACGTAATTTAGCTAAAGTTAGAAAAGGTCAATTTGAAGGCATGGCCGAGAAGGTTAAAGATCCTGAATGGATTCCTGATTTTGGTGGTCAGAGAATCCATCCCACAGCAGGAACGGTAGCTATAGGAGCGAGACCTCCTCTTGTGGCATTTAACATAAACTTAGATACCGAAAACCTTGCTGTAGCAAAAAAAATTGCCAATGTAATAAGGGAAGCTAAAGGTGGCTTTAAAGATGTAAAAGCTATGGGATTCATGCTTGATAACAGAAATATAGCTCAAGTTTCTATAAATATGACTAATTATGAACAAACACCTCTATATAGAGTAACTGAACTTGTAAAAGTTGAAGCTGCTAGATATGGTGTAAGGGTAATAGGTACTGAAGTCATAGGGCTTTGTCCAATGAAGGCGCTAATCGATGCTGCAGAATACTATTTACAGATTGAAGACTTTGATTTCAATGGTCAAGTTCTAGAAAACTATTTAATATAAAGTAAAGGAGGACTTAATGGCGGAGAATGGGGACTTTTCCGGAGATATTTCGCTTACTGATGAAATCGCCAAGATAATCAGAGAAAGAATCTTAAATGGCGAATACAAAATCGGAGAAAAAATTAAAGAAAGCCAAATAGCGGCCGAATTAAAAGTTAGTAGGACTCCTATAAGAGAAGCGTTTAAATTGCTTGAAAACGAGGATCTAATCGATTACTTTCCTTACAGAGGATGCTTTGCTAAGGGATTTACAAAACAGGATATATCCGATATATATGCTGTTAGGAAAGCCTTAGAAAGATTAGCCGTTGAGTGGGCTGTTGAAAGAATAACAAAAAATGATTTAGAAGAATTAAAAGATCAGTGTGATTTGATGGAGTTTTATACTACTAGGGGCGAAACCCAAAAAGTTTTGGATATGAACAATGACTTCCACGACATTATATACAAAGCAACGGGAAGCAGGTTTATTTCTCAGATATTAAAATCTTACAAAACATATATTACAAGAAGTAAAAAATTGCTTTATATTGACGAAAAATATCTTAACGAAATCTTAAGAGAGCATAAAGACATTTTAAAAGCATTAAAAGAGAGAGATAAAGATGCTGCTGTAGATGCGATTAGTCACCATTTAGATCACTCTCAAAAGCGTGCTGAAGCGGTTTGGCATGTTAATAAAGAAGAAGAATAATAAAAACTGGCCTATTCCAATCTAGCTGAGTAGGCCTATTTTTATTGACATGACATAAAAGTTACGTATACTATACTTAAGGAAGCTAGAACAATTTATATATGTCCTAGACTTTAAGTAGTTATTTGATATTTAACATCAATTTCAAAGTTTGTTCAACTATCATAAAATCTGAAAGGAGTTTTTTCAATGACTAAAAAAGATTATACTGAAGGGCATGATCATCAAAATCAAGATAATCATGACCATCACAACCATCATGAAATGATGATAGAAGATTTTAAAAGGAGATTTTATATATCTCTAATTGTTACAATTCCGATACTCATACTTTCTCCTATGATTCAAGAATGGACAAATATAGAAATTAATTTTACTGGTAGTAATTATATACTGTTTATTCTCTCAACATTCATATATTTTTATGGAGGATGGCCATTTTTAAAAGGTTTAAAAGATGAATTAAAAGAAAAGAAACCAGGTATGATGACGCTAATTGCTATGGCAATTACAGTAGCATATTTATATAGTACAGCTACAGTATTTGGGCTTGAAGGAAATGATTTTTTCTGGGAACTTGCCACACTTATTGATATCATGCTTTTAGGTCATTGGATAGAAATGAAATCTGTATTAAGCGCGTCAAGTGCACTTGATGAATTGGCTAAGCTTATGCCAAATACTGCCCATTTATTTAAAAATGGTGATGTAGTGGATGTAGATATAAGTGAGTTAAATTCTGAAGACAAAATACTCATAAAGCCAGGAGAGAAAATTCCCGCGGATGGAATTATTCTTAAAGGTAATAGTCATATAAATGAATCAATGATAACTGGAGAATCAAAACCTGTTGAAAAAAGTAAAGGAGACGAGCTTATTGGTGGTTCCATAAATGGTGATGGATCATTAGAAGTAGAAGTTGGTAATATCGGTAAAGATTCTTATTTATCAAAAGTTGTTGATATGGTTAAAAAAGCTCAAGAATCAAAATCCAAAACTCAAAACTTAGCAGATAGAGCAGCTTTTTGGTTGACTATAGTAGCTCTTACTGTGGGATTCTCCACACTCTTTGTGTGGTATTATATAAGCAAAGATTTTACATTTGCCTTAGCAAGAATGGTTACAGTAATGGTAATAACGTGTCCACATGCACTTGGACTTGCAATGCCTTTAGTAGTAGCAACCTCAACAGCGCAATCAGCTAAAAATGGCTTGCTTATTAGAAATAGAACACAATTTGAAAATTCGAGAAAAATTGATACATTAGTATTTGATAAGACAGGAACACTTACACATGGAGAATTTAGCGTGAACTTCATAGAGATATTTGATGATAATTATGATAAAAATAGAGTGATAGAACTCGCAGCAACACTTGAAAATAATTCAGAGCATCCTATTGCAACGGGTATTATAGAAAAATTAAAAGAACTGGAATTAAATATATTGGATATGGATAATTTCCAGGC
>JAAYHV010000162.1 GCA_012744355.1 Clostridiales bacterium | reverse complement strand
GTTATTTAGTGGATACCTTCGGTGTTATTGCCTTTGGTATTGATTATCGCTTAGCGCCAGAACATCCATATCCAACAGGTCACCATGATGCCTATGCTGGTTTGAATTGGATCTATAATCATGCTGAGAGTTTTGGTGGAGATAAACATAATATCTTTGTCGCAGGAGATAGTGCTGGAGGTAACCTTACGCTCTACTGTGCGAACCAAAACATTAAAGAGCATAACGATATGATTAAAGGATAAATCCTTCTCTATCCAACGGTAAACATTGCTCGTATTGATGATGAGTATACACGTTATGATTTGAGTAAAGTTGATGTGTACAAGAAACATAAGAACATCATTAAATTCCAATTATGACTCGCTCCACAACTTGCAGAAGGGATGGCACTCGTCTTAAAAGTTAAAGATTTATTGAATGTCGATATTACACCATATGCAGAAGTGAGTAAGCATATGCCACCAACCTTAATGGCAACTGGTGAACATGATTCTTTTATATTTGAAAACTTAGCCTATGCTAAAAAATTAAAAGATCAAAATGTGGATACTACCTTCTTAATGTACAAGGGACTCGGACATGCCTTTATTGATAAGACAGGGATCCTTCCTCAAGCAGAAGATTGTCTTAATGAAATAGGGAAGTTTATTGAAGAGAAATCTGGAATTGAAGACAAATAATAATATATAATAGTATTGATAATAGTTGGGGGAAGTTAGGATTTAGATAATGGAGGTCAACATGAGTAAAATTATATCAATCGGAGAAATGTTAATTGACTTTATGCCAGTTAAAAAAGTAAATCAGGGACTTAATGCATTTGAACAAAATCCAGGTGGAGCACCAGCTAATGTTAGTATTTGTGTGAGTCGTCTTGGCGGTGAAGCAAAGTTTATTGGGAAATTAGGTAATGATACCTTTGGTAAGTTTCTTATTGATGTACTTGTTCAAGATAATGTAAATGTAGAAGATGTGATATTAACTGATGAAGCACATACTGCCTTAGCCTTTGTTACGCTTGATGAAACAGGAGAAAGAGATTTTATGTTTTATCGTTCTCCAAGTGCTGATATGTTATTACATGAAGATGAGATCAGAGAACAATCATTTAATCGTGGAGATATACTTCACTTCTGTAGTGTGGCACTTATTGAATCACCGGGTAAGTATGCACATCTAAAAGCAATTGATCATGCCAAAAATAATGGAACAATCATTAGCTTTGATCCAAATGTAAGACTATCACTATGGGATGATGAGAATGATTGTCGTCAAACGATACTTGATTTTATTCCGTATGCAGAAATCTTAAAACTATCAGATGAAGAATTGTTCTTTATTACGCAGCTTGAAGGTAAAGATGCTGCAATACAGAAAATAAATGAACTCAATCCAAATCTAAAATGGCTCATTATAACAAAGGGACAAGCAGGTGTTGAAGCCTATGTTGATAATCAAACCTATGATATTCCAGGATACAAAGTTGCGACCATTGATACAACAGGTGCAGGAGACTCATTTATTGGAGCTGTACTCTATAGCATAGCGAATACTCCAGATAAGAACCCAGAAGAAATACTAAAATTTGCGAATGCTGTAGGTGCTTTAACAACTACAAAACTAGGAGCAATACCAGCACTTCCTCACTACGATGAAGTTGTTGAGTTTATGAAGAACAACTAGCAATTATTTAAGCAGATGTTTGCCTCGTTCAAATGTCTGTTTTTTTTATGGTAATTTGAAAACATTACTGTAATTGATAGTACAACTATAAATACTATTATTTGAAAATTATCCATACATATAAGGCATATTCAATGAGAATAGTGTCAATTCTTAAGTATTCCATCACAAAATCAATAAGAATTGATTAAATAGTTAAGGACTGATCAATTGCACTAAAAATAGATATTATACGTTATATTAACTGATATAATAAGGAAAATATTATATCTCGCGAAAATTACACGAGATATGATGAAGGAGGATTTTTATATGAGTGAAAATACAGTGATACCAGAAGTTGTTTTAGAAGAAAGTACTGAAGTAAAGAATGAAGAGAAAGAGAATTTGTTTAAGAAGTTAGTGAAAAAAGCGGATGATCTCGGGATAAATGCTGAGAGTATATCTAAGGTGTCAAGTACAGTTGGTGAGTATGCAGTTAAGGCAGGTAAACAAACAGCAACTAAAGCGGGTGAAGCTGCATCTTCAATATCAGAGTCAGTTCAGAATATAAGTGAAAAGACTGTGACAACTGTTAAGGGGATGAACTTAGAACAATATAAACTTGATCCTGAAGATGTCTTACGTAAAACAATGAGGATACCTGGAATGTCGGTTGATCGAGAAACGTTCTTGCGAAAAGAGTTTAGAGGTAAGTACGCAGACAATGTCATTAATCTAGCAATCGATGAGAGTGTAATATAAACCGTGTAAGTAGTAAATACTAGTTAACTACTTATGCGGTTTTTTGATTATTAGATTATAATTAAGACAAGGAGACATTACTATGAGTAAAAAGAAGAGAAGAGAAAATACAATTGTTAAGCAAATACTAGATGAATTTAATCCCAAGTCTGTAGAAGATGTCCAAGATGCTCTAAAAGAAGTTTTTGGCCCACTTTTCGAAGCAATGCTTCAAGGAGAAATGAATAATCATTTAGGGTATGAGAATAATAACAAAGATTTTAAAGAAACTAATAACCGTAGAAATGGTTATGGATCAAAAACACTTAAGACAACTATGGGTGATGTTGAGATTGATGTGCCAAGAGATCGAGACGCTTCTTTTGAACCTGAAATCATTCCAAAAAGAACATCTGATGTTTCAGCTATTGAATCAAAAGTATTGGCAATGTACGCTAAGGGGATGAGCCAACGCGACATAAGTGCGACTATAGAAGACATCTATGGATTTTCTATTTCACATGAGAAAATATCGGACATAACCGATATGGTGTTACCAGAAATTGATGAGTGGCAACAAAGACCCTTAGACAAATGTTATCCCTTTATTTTTGTCGATTGCATGTACGTAACAATACGAAATCAGTATGAGGTGAAGGATTATGCAGTTTACACGATATTGGGCTATAAACTCGATGGAAGCAAGGAAATACTGGGTATATGGCTCAATGAGAGCGAGAGCAAAAACAGATGGATGCAGATTTTTGATGAAATTAGATCTAGAGGTGTAGAAGATATATTCTTCATAAGTATGGATGGAGTATCTGGGTTAGAAGAAGGTTCAAAATCAATATTTCCAAATGTAGTTGTCCAAAGATGTATAGTGCACCTAATTAGAAATTCTTTAAAATATGTACCAAGCAAAGACTATAAAACCTTTACAGCATCATTAAAGAAAGTATATGGGGCATCATCATTCAAAGCATACAAATCAGAGTACGAAAAGTTTAAATCAACGTGGAGTCAATATCCTGGAGCTCTGGATGTATGGGAAAGAAACATAATACATGTGGAACAACTTTATGATTATTCAAGTGATATAAGAAGAATTATGTATACTACAAATCCTATTGAATCAGTACATTCAAGTTTTAGAAAAGTTACTAAAAAAGGTGCATTCCCCAACGAGGATTCCTTAATAAAACTTCTATATTTACGTGTCACTGAATTAAGTAAGAAATGGACATCTGGCAAAGTGAGAAACTGGTCTATGGTTTTAAATCAATTATCACAGATGGATAAGTTCAAAGAGCGAATCATAAAATACAGTTCAGACTTTTAAAAAATGTGTCCAAGTCTACGACATGGCCACATAATATACTTACATAAATTAATTACTTACACACTTTATTTGACAAGACCCAATCGATAGAAATCCAGCCTATGCAGGAATAACACGCGAAGATATAAATGAATTTGCAAAGAAAGTTATTAATTATAAAACGAATAAGGTTACGACCCTATCCTTTGCATCGGGTCTTCCAGGTGGTCTAGCAGTGATGGCAACTGTACCCGCAGATATTGCACAGTACTTTGGACACATTATC
>JAAYHV010000161.1 GCA_012744355.1 Clostridiales bacterium | reverse complement strand
TGATATAGAGAATAATGGAATCAAGATTTCTTTCTTTGCAAGAAAGAATAAGATGATAAAAATCGAAGATATTTTACTTCTTAGGAGAAATGTCACCTGTAGTAGAAAATGAGACATTAGATATTCCCGGATTCCCTGAAAGAATTGAACTAGAGGAATAACATATTGATTAAAAAATCGCACCTTTTGGGGTGAGATTTGTAATTGTGTTAATTGAAAAATGAAATAAGAAATTTTGATATATGGAATGGTGTTAAATTATTACTAAAAACGGTCGTTTGATTACATTCAATAGATAAACTAATAGGTTTGTAGTATAATCGTTTTAATTGGTTCTACTAAATGCTGTATTTATATAGTGGATGATATGATAAGGAGTATTTCATGAGTGTAACTGCTGAACTTTCTACCAGTCTTACTAATGGTTTCATTGATTGTAATCTGGATTCTCTAGAAAAATATAATCCCAAATTAATTGTAAACAACTACAAAGAGGGTGTCAAGGTATTAACTTCAATAGAAGCAGAGCTTGGCAATTGTGTTGAGTTTTGTTTTTCAGTTGCATTTATTACTGAAAGCGGGGTTCAAACATTATTAAATATCCTAGATGATTTAAATGAAAAAGGAATTAAAGGTAGGATTATCACTTCTCAATACCAAAATTTTACAGAGCCTAAAGCATTAAGAAGACTTGTTGAATTAGAAAATATTGATTTAAGAATTCAGACAGATACTAACTTTCATGCGAAGGGATATATTTTTAAAAAAGGTGATGAAACATATTCGTTTATTATAGGCTCTAGCAATCTGACACAGAATGCTCTTTGCATGAACAAGGAATGGAATATCAGGTTATCATCACTTGAAAGCGGTTCCGTTATGCAGAATATAATGGATGAATTTAATTATACTTTTAGTAATTCTACAATAGTTACTAAAGACTGGATTGATCAATATGAAGATATCTATAGGTCATACAGGAAAGCAAGATTTAATGCGGACAAACAATACGATAACGAAACCATAAAACTTCATACGATAAGCCCAAATAAAATGCAAAAAGATGCATTGAATAATTTGGAAAGATTAAGAAGCAAAGGTGAAATCAAGGCTCTATTAATTTCAGCTACAGGAACAGGCAAAACATATTTATCTGCATTTGATGTTGCCAAATTTCAACCCAAGAGAATGCTATTTTTGGTGCACAGAGAGCAGATATTAAAAGATGCTCAAAGAAGTTTTAAAAGAGTGTTAAATGATGACATAATATTTGGATTCCTATCTGGTGGCAAGAAGGATTATGAAGCAAATTATCTTTTTTCTACTATACAAACTATGTCTAAAGAAGATGTTTTAAATAGATTCAAAGAAGATCATTTTGACTATATATGTGTTGATGAAACCCATAGAGCTGGAGCTGAATCATATCAAAAAATTCTGAAACACTTTAAACCAAATTTTTTACTTGGAATGACGGCTACACCTGAAAGAAATGATGGATATGATATTTATAGCCCATTTGACCACAATATTGCTTATGAAATCAGACTACAGCAAGCATTGGAAGAAAACTTTATTTGCCCATTTCATTACTATGGAATTAGTGAACTTAATGTTGAAGGATTTGATACGGATAAAGTGGATTTTAATTTATTGACTAATGATGCTAGAGTAAATCACATAATTGATAAGATAGAATTCTATGGTTATCATGGTGATAGAGTTCATGGCCTGGTTTTTTGCAGTAGAAAACAAGAAGCTAAAGCATTATCTGAAATTTTCAATAAGAATGGATATAATACGGTGGCTCTTACAGGTGATGATGATCAAAACGCCAGGGAGCTTGCGATAAAAAAACTAGAACAAAAGGACAGAAAAGCTGGTCTAGATTATATATTTACAGTTGATATATTTAGCGAAGGCGTTGATATTCCTAAAATAAATCAGATAGTAATGATAAGACCCACGGAGTCTGCAATCATATTTGTTCAGCAGCTTGGCAGGGGACTTAGAAAGGTAATTAACAAAGACTATTTGGTAGTTATCGACTTTATCGGGAATTATCAAAAAAACTTTTTAATACCAATAGCATTAAGCGGAGATAGATCTTTTAACAAAGATGCTATAAGAAAACACCTAGTAAATGGAAGCAGAACTATACCAGGTAGTTCAACGGTAAACTTTGATAGAATTTCAAAGAAAAGAATATTTGAAGCTATAGATAAAGCAAACTTTAACGCTATTAAGCTTATTAAAGAAGAATATAAGAATCTTAAGTTCATGCTTGGAAGTATCCCGAATATAATTGATTTTGAAAAATTCGGATCTTTAGATATTATGAGAATATTTGAAAAGAAAAAGTTAGGGTCATATCACGCGTTTCTAAAAACATACGAAGAGGAATATAAAATAGAGTTTGATGAAGTTCAGGAAGAAATGCTTAGATTTGTTTCGAGTAAATTAGCTAGTGGCAAAAGGTTGGATGAATTAGGTATACTTAAGAAGCTATGCGAAAATGAAGATGCTTTGATTGCTAAACCTTTAAGGGTTAGCAATACGTATGATGTCCTAACTAATGAGTTTATTACAAGCGAAAATGTACGAGAGACATATGAAAAATGCGTTTTCATCGAAGAAGAAGAAAAAAATTACCATATATCAAATGAACTTAAAGAAGCTCTTAAAGACGAAAACTTCAAAGAACAAATTTTAGAAATAATAGAATTTGGTATCAGACGAAATAATAAGTACTATTCAGAAAAATATAAACACACGGATTTTGTTTTAGATAATAAATATACCTATGAAGATGCTTGTAAGTTGTTAGAATGGGACAAGAATATTGTAGCATTAAATATAGGTGGATATAAATTTGACAAGAAAACAAATACATTTCCTGTATTCATAAACTACCATAAAGGTGAAGAAATAAGCGATACTATAAAATATGAAGATCGATTCTTATCTGCTTCTAAAATAATAGCCTTGTCTAAACAAAAAAGGACTTCAGAATCATCAGAAATTAAAAGAATATACAATTCACATGAAAATGGAATGAAAATATTTCTCTTCGTGAGAAAGAACAAGGACGATAAGATTTCTAAGGAATTCTATTTCCTAGGAGAGATGCACCCGATAGGAGAACCTTTAGATATGGTGATGGACAATACTGATTCTTCAGCAGTCGAGATTACTTATGAATTAAAAACACCTATCAGAGAAGATTTATATAACTATATTACTGAGTAAGGAAGAATGATATGAAAACAATAGAAGTAGTAGGGGCAATTATAGTAGACGGTGATAGAATATTTACTACGCAAAGAGGATATGGCAACTTTAAAGGTGGCTGGGAGTTTCCGGGTGGTAAAGTAGAGCAAGATGAAACTGATGAAGAGGCATTGCGCCGTGAAATAAAAGAAGAACTTGACGTGGACATAGAAGTTGGAGAATTCTTTTATAAGGTGGATTACCAATATCCTGATTTTAGATTGATCATGAATTGCTACCTTTGCCACATAGTAGAAGGAGTGCCTAAACTATTAGAGCATAGCAATGCTAAATGGCTTTTAAAAGAAAAATTAGATACAGTAGATTGGCTTCCAGCTGACATAACAGTAGTTGATAAATTAATGAAAACAGACTATAAAATATATTAAAGCAGAAAGTCAGGTATACTATTGTAACTGACTTTCAAAATTTTAGATTAATTAAAGTAAAAGGGGTAGAGATAGTCTGAAAACAGTATATGCACGCACACAGATGCATGAATAGTATATATGCACCTGCAGATGCATAAACAATATATATGCACCCGAGGATGCATATATGTTGCATTTTGGAAGAAAAAGATATATAATTAATGAAAAATCAGGAGGTGATTTTATGTACTTTTTCTTTGATTATAAGCCATACGTTGCAATAATTGGTGATATTAAAAGTTCGAAAAAAATTGAAAATAGAAATAATGTACAAGAAAAATTAAAAAAGATATTGGAAAAAATAAACATGAAATATGAGCATGATATTTCGGCAAAATTCATGATTACTTTGGGAGATGAGTTCCAAGGATTGTTATGCAATGGAGAAAAAGTTCTTACTATAGTTGAAGAGATACAAAGAAAAATGTATCCAATTGAAATTAGATTTGGAATTGGAATTGGAGCTATTACGACAGAAATAAATTCGGAAATGTCAATAGGAGCAGATGGACCAGGCTATTATAAAGCAAGAAATGCCATCGAAATTTTAAAGAAAAACGAGCGAAAAAATAAAATTCATATTTCTGATATAAGAATAGAAATAGATAAGGATGAAAATTCAATAGCGGAAATGTTAAATACAATATTTTCATTGTTGGCAGTGGTTAAAAATAAGTGGACAAAAAGACAGCGAGAGATAATAATGGATATGGTTAAATACAAAGATGGCCAAGAAAAAAGTGCTGAAAGGTTAGAAATAACGCAATCATCTGTACAGAGGGGTTTGACAAATGGAAATTACTATGCTTACAAAGAAGCAATGAAAACTATTAGTAATGTGCTAATGGAGATAAGGAATAATAATGTTTAAAGAATATTTTATGCTACTTCTTTTAGGCCATGTTTTGGGAGATTTTTATTTGCAAACAAAAGAAATGGCAGAAAAGAAAGAAAAAAGTATAAAGTGGGTTCTGGTACATTGTTTATGCTATTGGGGAATAATGCTATTAATTGGTTTGCCAATTATGTCGTATAAAATAGTATTAGTTGTGACGGTAGCATCTATGATGCATTTGGCCATAGATGTTGCAAAGTATTTCTATCTTATGAATAAGAAAAACAAAAAACTACAAATAAAAGAAAGAAATGTATTTTTTGTAGATCAGATATTACATGTTCTCTCTTTGGCATTTATAACGTATTGGATTGTAGCTAATGATTTTGTGATAAGAGAATTATATATAATAGAAAAAATTTTTAGCATTATTGGTATTTCAGAAGAACTAACATTGTCATGGATTCTTGCTTTTTTTGTGATACATAAACCAACCAATATTGTAATTCAAAAATTGTTGTTGGCGTACAAGCCAGTAGGTAGTACTGATGATTTAAAGAAGGATAATAACGTGGGAAGATTTATTGGGACTATAGAAAGAGTAATAATGTTAATATTCTTATCAATAGGTCAGTATTCAGCGATAGGGCTAGTATTAACAGCAAAGTCAATAGCAAGATACGACCAAATATCTAAAGAAAAAGATTTTGCAGAATACTATTTGTTGGGGACTTTAATAAGTACAGCGTCAGTAATTATTATATCATTTGTTTTATAATAATCTAACACACTTAAATCAGAGGGGCAGTTACGATATTGTAAATGGCTTTTAAAATATCAGCATAATAGTATATATAGTAACAGTAAATATATGGAGGTATAGATGAGAGAATATGAAGTAGGACCAATACGTCCGCCAAGCGAAGCAGAGAGTTTGTTGCTTAGAGTGACTAGAAATTGTCCTTGGAATAAATGTAAATTTTGCACGCTATATAAGGGTGAGAAGTTTAGTATACGTTCAAATGAAGATATATTTAGAGACATTGATTTGGTTAAGGCCTCAATTGATATCATGGAAAACAACGAGGAAGTATCATATAGTGATTTAATGAAAGATATACCTGAGAATTCAGAATGGGCAATATCTTCTGCTGTGAGTTTTTACCGAAATGGTATGAAATCGGTTTTTTTGCAAGATGCAGATACAATGATTATTAAGCCAGACGATATGGTTGAGATACTAAATTATCTTAAAAAAACATTTCCTAAGGTAGAAAGAATTACCAGTTATGGTCGATCTTCTTCTTTATCTCATATCTCTATAGAGGACATGAAAAGAATAGCAGATGCGGGTTTAAACAGAGTTCACATGGGAATGGAAACTGGAAGTGATACAGCGTTAGAGTTAGTTAAAAAAGGGACAACTAAAGAAAAACATATATTAGGTGGGCAAAGAGTTAAAGAAGCAGGTATAGAATTATCAGTGTACTATATGCCTGGACTAGGTGGTACTGAATACTCTTATGAAAATGCAGTTGAAACGGCAGACGCTATAAATAAAATAGACCCTGATTACATTAGAATTAGGACACTTGCTGTGTCAGGAAACTCACTTCTTAGTGAAGACTATGAAAAAAATATTTTTCATAGGACAAACGATACAAAAATAGTTCAAGAGCTAAGACTTATGATTAGTGAATTAGAAGGAATTAGTAGCACCGTTGTTAGTGATCATATAATAAACCTTATACCGGAAGTTAACGGTAAGCTTCCTGAAGAAAAAGAGAAAATGATAGCTGCGATTGATTGGTATTTAAACTTATCTGAAGAGGATAAAATGATATATAGAATTGGAAGAAGGACAGGCATTATAATTAGCAGAAAAGCATTTGGAAATGAAGTGTTAAGATTAAGAACTGAGCGAATAATAAAAAAAGAAGGAATAAATCATGACAATATTGATATGTTTACAGACCAGCTTATAAGCCGATATATTTAAGAAGCTGATTAAATTTAAGGACACCGCTTTTGAGGTGTTTTTTAATATAAACACGTAGTATGGAATGAAATACAAAATTTATAGGAAAAAATTGTGAAAAATAACAAATAACACTTGACGAATAAACGTTTTAGTGTTTAAATAGATGTATTACTAGGAAAGGGGTGTGCTAAGGCACTGATATTAATATGCTGACATTAGAAAGAGTATATCAAGCTGCATTTGTTTTAGATAAGGTTGCCAGGAACACTGATATTGTTCCTGCCAGAAAACTTACTGATAAATGTGAATTGTTTTTAAAAACTGAAAACTTGCAACATACCGGATCTTTTAAACTTAGAGGAGCTTACTATAAGATTTCTAATTTAACAGATGAAGAAAAAGCAAAAGGAGTTGTGGCCTGTTCTGCAGGAAATCATGCGCAGGGGGTTGCGTTTGCTGCACAAAAGAATGGTATTAAAGCAACAATATTCTTGCCTTCGATAGCACCTATCTCAAAAGTAGAAGCTACTAAAAAGTACGGAGCAGATGTTAGGCTGATTGACGGTATATATGATGATGCTTATACAGCTGCAGTTAAATTCCAAGAGGAAACAGGAGCGGTGTTTATTCATCCGTTTAATGATCCTGATGTGATAGCAGGTCAAGGAACCATCGGATTAGAAATTATGAATCAGCTTAAGGATGTTGAAGCTGTAATAGTACCAATCGGTGGCGGAGGCTTGGCGTCTGGAATAGGGTACGTGATTAAGAAATTAAATCCTGATTGTAAGGTGTATGGTGTACAAGCTACAGGAGCATGCAGCATGTCAGTATCTTTCACGAAGTCTGAACTTACTGAAATAAATACAGTATCGACATTTGCAGACGGAATAGCAGTTAAAAAGCCAGGAGAACTAACATTTGATATGTGTACTGAATACCTAGACGATGTAGTCACTGTATCAGATGATGAAATAGCAACGACTATACTAAAATTAATGGAAGATCAAAAGCTTGTCGCTGAAGGCGCTGGAGCTGTGGGGGTTGCAGCAGTACTGTTTGATAAGCTACCTATAGAAGGTAAAAAGGTTTGCGCAGTAGTATCAGGAGGTAATATAGATGTTAATATCCTCTCGCGCGTAATTAGCAGGGGACTGCTTACAGAAGGAAGACAAACCACTATAGATATCGAACTACATGATAAACCGGGGCAGCTAAGGGATGTGGCTGATTTAGTTGCAAGTTGCGGAGCTAATGTAGTAGGGGTAAGATATGATCCAGGTGGAGAAAATACAGATATCAGAGAATGTAAACTTAGAATATCTATGGAAACAAGAAACAAGGAACATCTTTGCGAAATCAAAGAAGCCTTTATAAAAAAAGGCTATAGAATATGCGATGTATAAAGGGTTAAAAATATATGAATGTAAAGGATTGAGTGCTTATGTACTTGATTCTTTTTTCTTTTATTTTTTGCAATTAAAAAAATCCTTTAAAATTACACTAAAAAGTGTTATAATAAATTTTGTTTGAATTTCAAAGTAATAGTAGGGGGAATAACATATGAAAGTAAATTTGAAAATAGGAGACTTAAAACCGAAGTTACCTATTATTCAAGGTGGAATGGGAGTAGGAGTATCCCTATCATCGCTAGCTTCATCCGTAGCAAACTGCGGAGGAATAGGAATAATATCAGGAGCGCAAATAGGATTTAGAGAAGAGGATTTTGCAAAGAATCCACTTGAAGCCAATAAAAGAGCATTAGCAAAAGAAATTAGAAAAGCAAAGGAACTAGCTCCAAATGGAATCATAGGACTTAACTTGATGGTTGCTATGCAAAATTATGATGAATTTGTAAAAGTAGCAGTAAAAGAAAAAATTGATTTAATAATATCTGGAGCAGGGCTTCCTATGGATTTACCTGAGCTAGTTAAAGGTTCTAGCGTAAAGATAGTGCCTATAGTGTCATCTCTTAGAGCAGCAAAGCTCATAATGAGAAGGTGGATGAAAAAGTCCTTAAGATTGCCCGACGCAATAGTTGTTGAAGGCCCTTTAGCAGGTGGCCATTTGGGCTTTTTAAAAGAAGATCTAGTTGATGATACTTCTCAAAGCCTGACGGAAATTGTTTCAGAAGTTGTGGATCATTTAAAAAAAGAAAAGCTAGATATTCCGGTAATAGGAGCTGGCGGCATCCATAGTGTTTCAGATATTAAAGAAGTTATAGAAGCGGGCGCTAGCGGAGTGCAGATAGCAACGAGATTTGTAGCAACACATGAGTGTGATGCTAGTGATGAATTTAAGCAGGCTTACTTAAACAGCAGGAAAGAAGATATTAAAATAATGATGTCTCCAGTAGGGCTTCCAGGTAGGGCCATAGAAAATGAATTTCTTAAAAAAGTAGAAATGGGAAATAAGGTTAAAATTGATAAATGCTATAAATGTATTAGAAAATGCAATCCAGCAGAAACACCCTTTTGCATAACAAAAGCGTTAGTTGATTCAGTAGAAGGCAGAACCGAAGACGGCTTAGTCTTTGTAGGAGCAAAAGCATATATGCTTGATAGAATGGTTTCTGTAAAGGAACTTATGAAAGAATTAGAACAGGCATTTGTATAAGCGATTTACCCCTCATTATTAAAAAAATGAGGGGTGTTTATTTGGAATAATTCCTTTGAAAATACACAAAAAAATGGTATAATTAAATTGTTATTAGGGAGGAAAAATCATGGACAAAACAGAAAAAATTATTAACAGTGTATGCGCTAATATGAGAATGGAAAACATGCTTTTAACCTGCGAAGAAAAAGAGAAAATAAGGAAATGCTTAGAAGGTAAATACTCATATGATGATGAAGTAGTTAAACTTGTAGATAAATACACATGCGTATAGGAGTATGCTATGAGAGATGACTTTTATTATGAGTTTAGTTATGACAGTAAGTACTGCTATAAAGATACTCACGTACTAAAGAATAAATTAAATATAAGAGATGATGAAGAATTGTCTGATGCTGAGAGAGAAATCACCTCTATTCGAGCTGCTCAAATACTAGCGGAAGGAATTGAAGGTGGTTTTGATTATTCTTCCTACAAGAGACTTCATAAAAAACTTTTTGGAGAGATATTTGATTGGGCAGGGAAAATAAGGACAGTAAATATATCAAAAGGAAATAAATTCTGTTTATATGAATATATAGACGATCACATGGAAAAACTCTTTGAAGAGCTTAAATCAGAAAATTATTTAACTGGATATAAGGACAAAGAAACTATAGCAAAGAGACTTGCTTATTACTTAGGTGAACTTAACGCAATACATCCTTTTAGAGAAGGAAACGGAAGAGTGCAAAGAATCTTTTTGGAACTACTTGCAACTGATTTAGGGTGGGAAATTAATTTCGATATAATTACTAATGAAGAGATGTTAAAGGCAAGTGACCAGTCATTTAGAGGTGATTTTAGCCACATGGAGAAGCTTATACTAAGCGCATTACAAAATATAAAATGAGATAGGGGAAAAACATGTTTAGACAGATGAGAAGAAAAGAAAAAGAGTTAAACACGGAAGCAGCAAGGAGAATACTAAATGAAGCTCACTACGGAGTAGTAGCGGTAAATGGAGATGATGATTATCCTTACGCTTTTCCTGTAAATTTTTCATATTACGAAGATAAGATTATATTTCATGGTGCTAAAGTTGGATACAAAAATGATTTGCTTAGTACCGAGAAGAAAGTTTCATTTACAGCAGTATTAGCAGAAAAGATATTACCAGAAAAATTTGATTCTCTATATAAAAGCGTAATATGCTTTGGCAAGTGCCGTTTAATAGAAGATGAAACAGACAAGAAATCTGCAGCATTTTCATTAATTGAAAAGTACTCTTCAGAATTTAAAGAAGAAGGCATAGCATATATTAACAGATCAGTTAACGAAATGGCCGTGTATGAAATAGAGATTCAACATATAACGGCTAAAGAAGGCAAGTAAAAATAAATTAATGTCTTTGCGTAATATTTAGGATTTAAAATAAAAAGGAACCAGGTTATAATGTAGCCTGGTTTTTGATTATGACAGAATATAAATGTGCTTTATAGAGCGGAATATAATTAACCTACGAATAGTGAAAATGATAAGATGTAGGTTAAGGAGTTATGGTATGACAATATTAGAAGAAGTACTAAAAGAAGAATTAGAAAGAATAAATAGAATTAATAAAAATATAATAAATGAACTTAAGGAATTACCCAGTAGTTATTTATCTAGAAAAATGATTAATGGAAAAGAGTATTATTATGAGCAAAAACGTGAGGGAAATAAAATTAAAAGCACGTATATAAATAAAAAAGAGGTAGAATCATTTTCGCAAAAAGTAAAGCGCAGAAAAGAATTAGAAAAAAAGCTTTCTGAACTTGTTAAAACCAAGAGGCAGATTGAAAAGGTCATAGGAAAGGATAAGTTTAATGAATAGTATTTTCCAGAAAGAATTTATGAAATTTATAAAGCTATTAAATGATAATGATTGCTTAAAGGATTTGATACTTATTGGTTCGTGGTCGGAATATGTATATATGCAGTCAGGAATTTAAAAAGATTTTATTCCGAGTATCAGGACGCTTGATATAGATTTTTTAATAGTAAATTTAAAGAAACCTAGAAGCAAGATTAACTTACCTGAAATAGTTAGGTCTGAAGGATATTTCGTAAATCAAGACGTTCTTATGGGAATGACCAATATACTATCACCATCACAATTAGAGATAGAATTTCTAATTAATAAAAGGGTAGAGGTATAGAGCCGGTTTTAAAAACGAATTTAGGTGTAAATGCACAAGCACTTAGACATATGGATATATTATTAAAAAATACTATTGAAGTTGACTTCTTGAATATGCCGATAACTGTTCCTACGCCCGAAGCTTATGTTCTTCATAAAATGATTATTAACAATGAGCGTGGGATTAAAAAAGACAAAGACAAGGAAGCGATTATTTTTCTTTATCCTCATTTAGATAAAAATTCCATTAATAAATTGAGATCAGATTTAAGTAAAAAAGAAAATAAAAGCATAGAACAATTTATGAATGAAAACATAATTGATAACAGTAAATAAGTTAGGCAATACTTAGATTAAAAAGTAAAATAAAACGGGCTAATAAGCCCGTTTTATAGTGCCTTTATTAAGAAGCCATATCATCTATTGCTTTATATTCTTTAAGGTCTGTATAAAGCTCTCCTAAATATGGATTCCTCTTGGTCTTTTTAACCTTGTAAATCATATATATAAATACTGCAACGTTTGAAACTAGAGCTGCAACGCCCCAGAACATATATATACTTGGGTTGTACGTAGAATTAACAGCAAAAATGCTACTGTCTTGGAACGTAGGGAAGGTTTGAGCAAACATACACCATATAGCTAAGGTATAAGCTCTATGCTGTAGCCATGCGCCTTTTCCTACAGTAAATGCACATAAAGTAGGAGCTATTAGAAGTGCAATTCCGCAGTACCAAGCATGACCTGGTAGGCAGTTATAAGTATATGCGA
>JAAYHV010000160.1 GCA_012744355.1 Clostridiales bacterium | reverse complement strand
CTAACATCATTTTGCTTCATGTAGTTTGTTTCTTTTACTATAAGTACTGCGTAATCTCCTAGCCGCTCAATATCGTTAGTTACGTGATGCAATCCTCCTATTAAAACTTCGTCTTCAGGTAATTTAGTAACTGATGATATTTTAATGAAAAAGCTTGTAAGTTTGTTAGTTAAAAAATCAATACGATCTTCAGCATCGGCTATAATTTTACTTTCACTCATATCTTCATTGACCAATGAAGCAAAAGAGCGGTCAATGTTTTTCTTTGCCAAATTCAGCATGTCGTATAATTCCTTTAATGCTTGTTCAATTGCAATTGCTGGGGCATTTAGGAAACTGTCATCAATATACGACACTTCCTCCAGGCTTTTTTCCTTATCTTTCACCAAATTAGTCACTAAATTTACTAACGGATCAATAAATAAGAGCAATACTAAGGTGTAAAGAGTATTATAAGTCAGATTAAATGTTGCAAGGCTAAACTGAGGTTTTCCGGGGAATAGACTTTCAAACATGCTGGTAACGGGTGTCCTGAAAATAATCAGGATAATCGTAAATGCTGTCGCGCCGATTACACTGGTAATTAGATGGAACAAGGCGATTCGTTTCCCGTTGGCGTTCGTGGTTAGGGAGGCCATAATACCATCGCTACAGGTTCCTATATTTGCTCCCATCACTAAGAAAAATGATTGATCTATATTATTAATAACTCCCGTAGCCAAAAAAGCGATAAAAACACCAGTTGATGCTGTAGATGACTGTATGATGGCTGTGAAAAGGATACCTAATAAAACTAGCAAGATGGGATTTTGCATGATTTCATATTTGAAGACTTTTGAGAGTTGAATGCTCAATATTGAATCTGGCCCACCAATAGCGAATTCCATCACTTCCAGTCCGATAAAGAGCATCCCAAATCCGATTAAGAATGGGGCAATTTTATTAAGGAATTCGTTACTAGTGGTAAAAACAATAATGACACCGACAAATGCCACTGCTGCAAAAACAGAACTAATGCTGAAGCCGCCTTTGCTGAGGCCTGAAAGGGCAAAAATAAATGCAGTAAGAGTGGTACCTACTTTTGCACCTAAGATAAAACCTGAACCTTGCTTGACTGTTACAATATCCGCATGAGCAAGCCCAACAGTCATTATAGAAGAAGCTGAAGAAGATTGGACAAGTGCAGTGGCACCGATTCCAATTCCGTAATTAAAGACTCTGTTTTTATTGATTTTCTTGAAAAGATTTCGTATTCCTGATCCTGCGCTTTGTTCCAAACCAGAGCTCATCTGTTTCATGCCAAACATAAAAACAGCGACCCCACCTAACATAAGTAGTAAATTCATAAAAATATCCATTATATTTCTCCCTTGTTTAATTTCGAATGAAAGTCTTGCTTGTCTTCCTTTATCTATTTATACAAAGTTCAAGCCTTTTTCCTTACTTTCATTCATTTAGCATAATGCTTTTTTTATTTTCTTTATGGCTCTCTGATTCTATCACTTTATCTTGGAGTTGAAAAGGGACTATATCAAACCTTTAATTATTAAATGAAATTAATTCTATTTTTGCAAGTGAGAAAGGATACATAAGGCTAAGAGTAAAATCGTTAATATGCATTCTTTTAACTACCCCGGGACAATATAAGCTTGAGTAAAACAAGAGGATTGATGGGTGAAGATTTGAAAAAACAAGCTTATGTCCTGAAAATCATAGGTATCGGTTTAGCTACTGGATTATGTAACGGGCTTTTTGGAGCAGGCGGAGGAATGGTTGCTGTTCCTGCTATGGTGCATATTCTTAAGCTGGATGAGCATGATGCTCATGCTACAGCTATTGCAGTTATTCTACCTTTGGTGTTAGTTAGTAGCTATGTCTACTTTAGGAATGGATTTCTTGACTTTAGGACTGCATGGCCAGTTGCGCTAGGAGGTGCTATTGGTGGTGCTTTAGGCGCAAATATATTGAATAGTATTCCATCAAAATGGCTTCACAGGATATTTGGTATGTTTATGATCGCGGCTGCAGTTAGGATGATATTTTAAATGCTTTTGTTTATTATAGGACTATTGTCAGGTGTTATTGGTGGGATGGGAATTGGTGGTGGTACCATATTAATTCCATCCTTAGTATTTGTTATAGGTGTATCACAGCATGTTGCTCAGGGTGTAAATCTAATATCATTTATTCCGACTTCAATATTTGCAATTTTTGTGCATAGTAAAAATAAACACATACGATTCAAAACGGCCTTACATTTGATTTTAGCAGGCGCTATAGGAGCAATTTTTGGTTCGATTATGGCATCCTATATGTCAGCTTCTTTATTAAGGAAGCTATTCGGT
>JAAYHV010000159.1 GCA_012744355.1 Clostridiales bacterium | reverse complement strand
ATTGATTAATCAAACATTAAAAAAAGAGTTTAGTATTTGGCATGTTACTGTTATGTAAATTTAAGAAGTATAATATTGTATCAATAGGAGGAATTTATGAAAAAATTGAATTTAAAATTGTTAGTACTTATGCTAGCAATGATACTAAGTATGGCGATGATGACAGCTTGCGGTGGTTCTGAAGAAAGCGAAGAAGGCGATGCATCCATTACAGTTACCGATATGATGGGTAATGAAGTTAATTTGGAGTCTGCTCCCGAACAGATAGTTGTTTTAACTGCTAGTGACTGTGAAATTCTTTATGCTATTGGAGCAGGTGAAACTGTAGTTGGTCGTGGCGAGTACTGTGATTATCCTGAAGAAGTAATGGAAATAGCTACAGTTAAGTCAGGAGCAGATACTAATCTTGAAGAAGTAATAGCTTTAGATCCTGATGTTGTGGTTATGGGAACAATGGCACAAACAGAAGAACAAATTGCTGATTTAAGGGATGCTGGCATTGAAGTTTATGTTTCAGACTCTAAAACAATTGATGATACTTATGAAAACATAGGACTTTTAGGAGAATTAACAGGACATGTTGACGAAGCGGCTACAGTTGTAGAAGACATGAAAGCAACATTTGATGAAGTTGAAGGAATGGTAGAAGCTAGCGACCCAGCTAAGACCGTTTACTTTGAGGTATCTCCTTTGGAATTTGGTCTTTGGGCAGCAGGAAATGATTCATTTATGAATGAAATTGCAGTAATGCTTGGAGTAAAAAATGTCTTTGATGATGTTTCTGGATTTGGAGAAGTTTCTGAAGAGCAAGTACTTGAACGTAATCCTGATTTAATAGTAACAACTACTATGTACTTTGGCGAAGGTCCAACTCCTGAAGAGGAACTTTTAGGAAGAAAAGGATGGGGCGGAATTAAGGCAGTTAAGGATTCTAATGTATATAACGCTGATTCTGATAAGATCACAAGACCTGGTCCTCGTTTAGCTAATGCAGCAGAAGATTTATATTCGTTTATTTATAAGTAAGACTGTAAATGGCGGCTTGAAAAAGTCGCCATTATTTTAGGAATATGAGAAGAAAAAAAACAAATTTTACATTAACAGAATATATCTTTTGCAGCGCACTAGTAATAGCTATATTTTTACTGTGCCTATGCGTAGGAAGTGTTAACATTCCCCTTAAAGAAACTTGGAATGTAATACTTTCTGTTTTTGGTTTACAAGAAGTAAATAGCAAAGTTTACTATTCTATTTTAGTACATGTTAGGATACCTAGAATATTATGCGTAGGTCTAGAAGGTGCAGGACTGTCAATATGCGGAGCAGGTATGCAGGGTTTGCTTAGAAATCCTTTGGCAGAAGGTTCTACTCTAGGGGTATCTGCAGGAGCCTCATTAGGAGCAATACTTGCCATAGTTTTAGGTTGGAATTTTGAATTTTTCTTCGGCGACACTACTATGATTATGGCTATGATAGCAGCATATGCGTCACTCATGTTAATACTTGCAATAGCATACAAACTCGATTACTCTCTAGCTACTAATACTATTATATTAGTAGGTGTAATATTTTCCATGTTTGCAGGCAGCCTTATTAGCTTACTTATAACATTTGCACATGATAAAATTAATACAATAATATTTTGGACTATGGGATCTCTTGCTGGGGCTGATTACTCTGATGCGATGTCCCTTGCTGTAGCTTTAGCCATATGCGGTTTTGCTATATTAAAGCATGCAGATGAACTTAATGCCTTTGCCATAGGCGAGGATAACGCAAGAAATATTGGAGTTGATGTAAGACGAACTAAGCTTATAGTAATGATATTTGTATCCATACTTATTGGAGTATGCGTAGCTATAGCAGGAACTATTGGTTTTGTTGGTCTTGTAATACCTCATATATCAAGAATGATATTTGGACCTAATCATAAAAGACTTTTGCCTGCTAGTATTTTTTTCGGTGCTACGTTTTTAATGCTAACTGACTTAATTAGTAGAACTGCATTTTCGCCGCTAGAATTGCCACTAGGCGTCATAACATCGTTGATAGGTTCAGTAGTATTTGTTTACATTTTCTATAAGTCTAGGGAGGTGAGATAATGCTAAAAGTCGATAATCTTACCGTAGAATTTTCTGGCAAGAAAATATTAGACGATGTAAGTTTTGAGGTCAGTGAAGGTGACTGGCTTATGGTTGTAGGTCCTAATGGAGCTGGCAAAAGTACAATTGTAAATGCAGTTAGTAAGGCGGTTCCATTCACTGGTGAAATCTTCTTAAAAGGTATAAATATTCGAAAGCTTAAGAGTAGAGAACAGGCAAAGATAATGGGTGTTTTAAGCCAAAGCCATAACGTTTCTTATTCTTTTACCGTAGAGGATATAGTTAAACTTGGCAGATATGCAAGCAGAGGAAAATTCTTAGATTCATCTACAGATACAAACAGCGAAAAAGTGGAAAGAGCCATAGAGATAACAGGTCTTAAAGAGATAAGGCAACAATCTGTTTTAACCCTTTCAGGGGGCGAATTACAAAGGACGTTTTTAGCGCAACTTTTCGCGCAAGATCCCCAGGTAATTTTACTAGATGAACCTACAAACCATTTGGATCTAGTATACCAAAAGCAGATATTTTCATTGGTAGAAGATTGGATTAAAGAGAACGAGTGCTGCGTAATATCAATAGTGCACGATCTTAGTTTAGCTAAGAAATATGGTAACAAGGCTATGCTTCTAAATGAAGGTAAAATAGTTAGGATGGGTAATACTTCATCTGTTTTTTCTAGAGAAGCTTTAAAAGATGT
>JAAYHV010000019.1 GCA_012744355.1 Clostridiales bacterium | reverse complement strand
TGTTTTCTTACTAAATATCCTACGTATTAATGGCTCTTTTATATGAATCGCACTTTCAGGACAAATTTCTTGGCAGCAATAGCAGCGAATACACCTGTCATATTTATATGTTGGAGGATTATCCTTATTACCGTCATGCCAATCTACCGCTTTGGGGTCTACTGGGCACATGTTAACGCAAATACCGCATTTAACGCAATCCTCAGCCACAATATATGGTCTAGGTGTAATTGCATTTTTCACAAATTTTATTCTGTTACTCTGCTTAAAAGGTTTTTCGGGTTTTCTGTTAACGTCAAAATTCATGGCTATGAAATCTTCGATTGAATCTCCTAGGATTTCAATATCTTTTTCCAGATATGTTCCTGCCCCCATTTCCAGTCCAGCTTTGTTTGTAAGAAGTAATGCTGGGTCCAGATTCATAAGTCTGCATTCTGTAGCATCAAGTGCAATCGGATCGTTTGAAAAAAGAAGCACATTCATCTTTTTAGGTGTACCTCCCCTAGGACCATTACCTTCCATCGCAAAAATACCATCCATAATATATAATCTTGGATTAATAGCAGAGTTAAGATCAACCAGCATTTTGGCAAAGTTATAGGCATCTGGCACTGTCACGTGAAATTCACCTTTTAATGTACCAGGTACACATCCGAATTGATTTTTTACAGCACCTGTAACTCGTTGAAACCCATGTGTCTTCATTTTAGGAAGGCTGATGACTCCATCATTTTCTAGGACAGCATTGGCAATAGTAAATTTCTTGTTCTGAAACCCCTCATTAAAAAAGACTTCTTTCCCAGACTTAAAATCAGCAAGAGTGATATTCAATTCTTCGGCAATATCAGATACACCTGTCCGCTTTGATGCCACTTTAGGACTTTGCAAAGCTGGAGAGTCGCCATATGAAAGTTTCGCACCCTCACTTTGTAGCACTTCCGCTACAGCTCTGAAAACACTTGGATGTGTTGTAACACATTTTTCAGGTGGATCTGCGGATAGCCAATTCGGTTTAAGCAATATCTTTTCGTCTGGGCAAGCAAAAACAGACGGACCACCAAGTAGTTCAAATCCCCTTTCAACTGCCTTTTTGACTTCAGTATATTCATAGCTCCCACAATATACTATCGCTACTTTAGACATATTAATCTCCTCTTTATTTTGGCTTAATATTGTGTCTGTCATTTAAATAATCTAATCCGTTCTGTCGCGAGCGCCAGACATACAATCCACTCTGTAGCAAAACTGTGATATCCAGCCTACCCCTTTACGGCTTTTGAGGGCATATTCTTGCAGAATAATACTTTTTATTCTAAATTTTCGGTTTTCATATAGAAACCCTTGTTTATAAACAATTTCTGTCGTTTTATTTCTCTACCATTGTCTACAATACTACTTTCTAAACGTGGTACGATATTTTCATAACCAAGTAAGCTTTTGTTTGTTGCCTTAAAAACACAACCACAATCCATTTATATAATATCAATCTCATGTGGGTTTGTGTGTTTATTTCATTTATCAGCTTCTTCTTCTATATTTGTTGGAATATTACCGATACTCTCAAATAACTCTTTATCTATTACAAATGATTGAGAAAACGCATCTAAAACAATACCCGTTACATTTTCCTTTGCCATAGCCAATGACATAGCTTCAAAGAAGTGATTTTCAATCTTGTTAAAATGGTTGCCATAATCTTCGCCCATCTGCTCACAATTTGAGAACACAGGTAAAAAGTATACTTCTCCATTTTGAAGAATGTCTGGTACAAGCCTTATTTCATTATCTGTACTAATTGTATCGCCCTTTTTAGCATGAATAAACTTTTCTTCATCTGTATCACTTATTATCATATTACAAGGAATCCAAATATAACTGTCTCTTAAGCACCGTAGTACTGCTACAAATTTTTGCTGGCTTTTATCATTAGTAAATTGTTCAACTAGAGCCCTTAACACATTACCGTTTTCTAATGTTTCTCTTTTTACTTTCATGCTGCTAATCGCCTTCCACTTCATAATCCTAGCCACCAAAGACTTCCAAATTATCAATCAAAATGTTTTGTCTGATATACTCCTATCAAATTTGTATCTTCAACAATAACGCCACTCCACATTGAGCCATCTACTTCAGACATCTCACCGTTTATGAAAAAACACAGACTAAATAACAAGACTATTCTGCAAATTTTTATTTCTCAACCTTTGCTATCAATACTACTATCCAAGCACGCCTTATATGTGCACTAATAATGCCTTAGGCAACTAGATAAACATTCGTGGCAGAGAATATCCTTTATACAAATAAAACTCTTCTAGCACATAACACGCCCTTTAAACCTATTCTACTAATTTAAACTCCATTTTAACTGGCTCATGATCTGAATATTTATAATTCATTTCATGGACCTTTGTTTCTGTAATTTCAATATTTGGAGAAACAATAAATCCATCTATAAAAAATTGAGCAAGTTTTTCTTCATTTCCAACATATGGTTTCAAAAGAGATCTATTTGTTGGAACATTTTTATCTACGCCCATTTCCCAATTAGGAAGGCTATCCCAATCTAGAGTCCCAGGAGTCCACTCAGTTAAAAGAGTAGAATCAAGTTCTAGGTCTTTAATTAACGTTTGATTCCAGTCTCCTCCAGCAATTACAAAATTTCCTTTTTCATATTCTTTTAAGATAATCTCAGACAAAAGCTTTGTTTGCTCTGTTTTTCCTTCTCCACTATCAAATGCCTCTAAGTGAAAATTAATTAATACAAAATCATTTTCATTATCTTTAATAGCATACCTAGTTATTTGAATTGCTCTTTTAAGGTTAACTGTTCTAATAGGCCAGGAAAATGGATTAGGAAGAGATACTCTTTCTGAACTTTCTATTTTATATTTTCCCATAGTTAAAATACCCGAGTTAACTTTTCCAATTGGTGGAAAAGGAAAAGGAACATATTTAGCTTTGAAATTGTATGCAAAGCTTCCTTCCATATTATCAAGTAGTAGTTCATCTATTTGATTAATGTTGTATGATCTTTTAGAATCTTCATCAACTTCCTGAATAATAACAAAGTCACTATCTAAATCTGTGATTTTATCTTTAATATGCTTTATATTATTTTCTACCATTTCTTTATTATCGGGGCGTACAGTTTCCCCTCCATCCATAAAGAAGTCTTCGGTTTCACCTAAGCCACCATAACCAATATTAAAACTAGTAATAGAATATTCTTCGTTTATATCTAAAACTTCATCATTAGCATTTCCTATAGTATTAATGCTTTCTAAATCTTCTGGATTATATTCCGCTATAGTAATAGCAGCTAAAAACACACCAACAATTGCAAGTAAAGATATAACTACGATAATTATCTTCTTTTTCATCTTTTTTCTCCCATATTAATTATATTTTAGTATAAAAGGTCTATCCACTCTTCAATTTATTAAAAATCCTTTGGACAGGTCTTATTTATACTCCTTCTGTCATTTTACTTTCACAAGAAGTATTACTGTCTCAATGTGCACTATAGCTATTATATCATGTAAATTCAGAATATTTTCCAGTTTTCCACTGCACGGTTCATTATTTAGATCACTTGGTGACCCTTGAGAAAATAAAATTAATGAAATGGTATGATCTTTAATATTCTCATAGATATATTTCTACTCGAATCATAGCAGATACCTACATAAACCTCACCATCCTATTAGGAGATACTAAACCCTAAATATACAGTGTATATTAGATAAGAACACAATAATATAGCGCCTTCTATTTTACTAATTCGATGATGACTTCTAGAAAACCATAATAAAACTATAGTAATTATCACATTTAATATTAATTCTACTATTAAAGAATCATCAATCACCAACGGACTAATAACTGACGAAACGCCAATAATGAATAAGCCATTAAATATATTGCTTCCTACTATGTTACCTACTGCTATATCTGGTTGCTTCTTAAGAGCTGCTACTACACTTGTAACAAGCTCCGGTAATGAAGTCCCTATGGCTACTATGGTTAATCCAATAATTGTTTCACTCAATCCAAAGCTTGTTGCTATCTCTGTTGCGCTAGTAACAACGAAGTTGCCACCAACAATAATACCAATAACACCGCCTAATGTGTATACGACCAACTTAATGTATTCACCTTTCATTACAACATCTTCGATTTCCATACTTTCCCTGCTGTTTCTAGCAACTTCAATACTATAGTACATAAATACTGAAAAGAGCAGCAATAAAACAATACCATCACCACGCTCTAAGGTCATTGGTATACTACTACCTGTCAAAAATGTATCTGCCCCAAGGGCTAACAATGCAAGTGCAGATAATAACATAATAGGGATTTCTTTTTTAACCGTTTGCTTCTCAACTGCCAATGGATAAAGTAAAGCAGCTAAGCCTATTATAAATGATGCATTAAACAAATTACTGCCTAGTATATTACCAATAGCAATACCACTATTACCTTTTAGTGTTGCGGAAATACTAACTGCAGCTTCTGGTGCAGAGGTACCGAAAGCAACAATTGTCATACCAATAAGTAATGCAGGAACTCTTAGTTTTTTTGCTAAACCCGAAGCACCACTGACAAAGTAATCTGCTCCTTTAATTAATAATAAAAAACCAATAGCAAGTAAAATATATGACATCTTTGGCCTCTTTCTATAAACTCAATTTCTTAAATAAAAATAGACTTAACAATCTATTTAGATTGTTAAGTCTCACTAAGCATGTGCCACTAAAGCCGGGATTTCAATCCGTGTTGACGACTTTAATTCCTCTCTTACAAAAGGTCAGTTACTCCCTTAACTCTAGGTTATAGCTAATTATAGCCATATCTGGAGTGCCTGTCAATGTTTAAATCTAAGCAAGAAAAATTATTTAATATTGGGAAAAAGCATTACAATTTCTTTGAAATAGTATGTTCGTTTTTTCTTCTTTGCTGTGCTTACTTTTCCTTCTCCTGGAAAACTCAAGTTAGTATATGATGATTTTTTAGACTATACATCAATAAGTTGGAAATATATGAATTTTGTATAAACATATACCCAAGTCATTTTATAAATTAATAAGAATCAATGCAATAAAAATCATAGCAATGCTAACAACATCTTTACGTTTTAACTTTTCACTAAAGGCAAACATACTCCAAAGCATGGATAGCATTATGGCGCCACCACTATATAATGGAAAAACAACAGTAGCATTCATCATACCTAAAGCGCTGATTAAAAAAAATGCAGTAAGCATATTAGGTATTCCGACAGCTACGCCGTAGACCACGCTTAGTTTGGTTATATTCTTGAGTTTGATTGTGTTATAAAGGCTTGCAATTAAAGCTGTACCAAAAACCATTACCAAAAACAAATCGGTATATTGTGCACCGACATTTACTTCGAATAATTTATTGAAAAAATCACCTAAACCTCCGATGATGAAGAACATCAATAAAGAAGTTTTTATTTGAACACCTTTAAATTCCTTGGGTTTTATGTTGATAATTCCAATTGCAACCATACTCATCAAAATACCGACCCACTGTAGTTGAGTAGGAATTTCATGCCATAAAATGAGTGACAAGATCATAGGGATAACGATTCCCATTTTGCCAACTGCAATTGATAAGGAAACACCATTATCCCTAACTGATTTTTGATAAAAGTAAAATGCATTATAGTACATTAGTCCAGTTACAGTGCCAACCGTTATCAGCATGATAATACTTTTTGAATCGGAAAATAAATCAATATAGTTTTCCTGTTTAAGCAACGTGAATATAATGCTGACAGATAAAGCAATTAAGTAATTGAAGGTTAAAATAACTTCATCAGCTAAATTTCTGTTATGAGCATATTTCATTAAAACCGGTATCATGGCTGAAAAGATAATGGCTAGTAATAAATCGAACATAGTAATCTCCTTTTGAAGTTATTTCAAGCCTTCACAGACCCAGATATATCTGGCGAATCTTCTGCTTTTGCTTTTGTAAACCACAGATTCATCGACAATTACTAATCCTTCTTCACGAATTTTTTCTTTTAAATCTATGGAGGATATAAACACTTGGCGCTTAGAGATTCTTGCAGAGTGACGTATGATATTGACCATGTTGGCTTCATCCGATTGACTGAAGTTACCATAAGGCAAGTCCACAACTGCTGCATCATAAACTTCATCTATGTCTTTTATATCTCTTAAGATTACTTTTCCCTGATAACCAAAATGTTTTAAATTTTCACGTGCCTTATTAGCAACCTTGCCTTTAATCTCGCAGCCTGTAATGTCATAGCTAGAATAATGGCCTTCTAAAAGCACCGTACCCACACCGCAACATGGGTCAATGATTTTTTTGAAAACATCTCCTTTGGCTGCAACATTAAGAATTGCTTTTGCTGTATTAATTCCTAAAGAACTAGAATAACTGTAAGGCTTTGAAATATGTTCTTTCCAAAGCATTGTATTGTAAACAACAACACCAAAGTACCATTTGCCCTCATAATAAGTCACCCCATAAATTATTTGGGGTTTATCGAAAGACGGAAATCCTTCAATAGCATAACCAACTGATTTAGTGATTATTTTTCGTGCCTTATTTACAGGATCTAGTTTAACTACAGGCACATACTGAACTTTAAATGCTTCCAATGAATACTTGCTTTCTCTAATTCTTTGAATAAGGTCCTCAAAGGTAGTAGTTGTATGTAGTACTTCTAATCGACTTTTGAGATAGGGGCTTATAGACTCATCAATCCTTAGATCCGAGAAAAAAGTCTTGCTTTCTATTGATTTATTAAATAGCGCTCTCATTTCAAGGGCACACAAATCTGCTTCATAATCTTGATAATTAATGTAATACATATATTGTGCCATAAATGGGCTCCTTATTATCTAATCACTAATCTATTAATTTTACTAGTATATCATAATATACAGACTTCTCAGTATCAGATATATAAATGTTACATGCATTATAATATCGTTTAATAATTTCTTTAAATTTTCAATGATTCTGAAGACTCACACCTAGAGAAATTTTCCGTGATTACCCACCTTTTTTAAGAATAAATTAAGTATATTCATAAATACAGATTAATAATTCATCTAAGCTGACTTGGTGCAGGTGATATTTTCCAAGCTGATTATAAATCTCGACATAAATACCATGCACTTAACGTATGCAGGGATAAAGATGAATAGGATTATAAGGCAGAGTTAGATGCAAAAACACAAACAAATCGCATAGGAAATGCGACCAACTATGTGGTCGCATAATCCTATACATATTTATTTATTTTACCTGTCTACTTTACAGGGGTCAGTTCATTTTTCTATTCTCATTATTCTTACATTACTCATCTGCTTCTAGACCTTCTGTTATTTCGCAGAAAAAGTCTACATTCCAAACATTAAGAGCGTCTTGATTCTTAATAAATGATTCAACATCCTGCTTGGCCTGGGAGTAATCGATGTTTTCAAACCGTTTACGGAGCATCATTTTAACATCTTCAATTGTGATTTGATCTTCCACAGAAATAAATCCGGATTGCTCTAGCCTAGCTCCCAGATGCTTCAAATTCACTGTTGCACCTCTAGATAGATAAAACACATAATCATAAAGGTCTCTGCCCTTTACACGATTTTTCCATGGTCTGCAAATAACTGCATGAATTTTCCCTGCGAACAGTGATGGCATGTCATACAATGTTATTTCATATGGAATTGGATTGAGTCTATACTTGGTTTCAAAGGTGGCGTATTCTGGAGGATCAGTATCCACTTCGAACTTCAGTTTTATCAACTCATTCGAACCAATAGAACTCGCAAGTTGTTGATCTACATAAAGCATTAGCATGTGCTCTTTGGTATTGCCTTTCAAAAATGCAGATTTTATATCAGATTCTATTGATTTTTCCTGTAGCTCAACCTTAAAATTAAGGCCATAAGATCGAATTTCTTTTTCAAGTGTTGGTATATATTCCGCAAAATCAAATAAAGGGTTGGGTTCTTTCAGAGAAAAATCCAGGTCTTCAGAAAACCTATCAAGTCCATAAAATATGCGAAGTGCTGTTCCACCGTAAAACGTAGCGGTCTTAAAAAAACCCGCTCTACTTAGTCCACACAGCATAATTTCCTGAACAACCTCTTTGATGCTATTCTTTTTATCATATACAGTCTGACCACTATATTTCTTTAGCATTTGATTAATAATTTGATCCATTTTTAACTCTCCTCCTAACATAAGCTTGTAGTAGCTTGTGATTCTGTGTGCGAAAGCAAGTCGCTATTTCATAAAGGTCTGTCATGTTTAGGCGAAAGAATTCGTCTTGATCAATTCTTAAATCTTCAAATAGTAGCTTTTCTAATTCACTTCTATTCTTTAGCGGGGAAATTTTATAAAGCTCATCACAAATTGCCTTCTCGGGAGATGCAATTTGGAAACCATATCCATTTTCAGAATGTAGTATTATTCCTAAAGGATATGCGTCACTAGGCACATCGCGATAAGTAAATGTACCAAAAGGTGTTTGATATCGTTTAACTTTTTTCTTTTCAAATGTTGCTGATGTAAAATTATAAACTGCTTCTGGAATTAAGGAATAGTATGCTAATGCAAACTCAAATGACAAATATGACGGTCCGTAAATTATGGGTGCAAGATAGTATCCAGGAATGCTTGCATCAGTTTCATAAAGTCCTCTTACAATGGGAAACAATTCTCTACTATCAACCAGGCGTCGAATCTTAGCTGTCGGGTTAATATATTCTTTTAGCTCATCCACTAACATTTTGGTATTTTTTATCATATTTTCACCACCTAAAGCAATTATAATGCTTTTACTGGAGATAATCAATAGCTATATCATTAAACTTCTATTTGCAATTGATTAAGTATACTGTTACCTTCTAACTTTCAAATAACATATCTAATACCAAAAAAACGATTTCACAATTAATATATTTAAACTCTTCAATCAAATTTTCCAATATATATCAATCGATAATATTTTTTCGATTAATTCATATGCCAAAATTGGTTTATATATCTCACAAACTTTATTATAGTAGACAATCATTGGAAGTTTGCCATCATATACAATCCTAATATGCTTATTCAACATCATCCAGTCGACAACGATACTAATTTCATCCATTTTCAAATAGCTATAATACCCATAACTTAGGCACTTTTTAAAACCATGAATTAATAATTTTTTATCTCTCAAACCATTAAGTATCTTAACTAGCATTGATCGCCCGCTCTATCAATAATCTCATCATTTGCTCAATATCATGTCAGAAGGTTTTGAAATGTGTCTAGTACAATTTAAAAAAACATCAACTTTTTTCTTTCAAATGCTGAGCCTCCCGTATCTAGGCCCAATACTACTTCTCTGTCATTTGGATATAGTCCCTACTTAATGTTATACCCCTGATTCTCTATTTACAAAAAAACAAACAGATTCTGTATGAACCGTCCAGAGAAAAATATCATATTAAAAATAATCTGTTGCAGTATTTATTATATATTAACCATAGTTCTTAATTTTTCAACTTGTTCTTTTTCCCCTAAAACTACCATTGTGTCGCCATCATTTAAAATCTCGTTTGAACTAGGGTTAAATTTAAACGTAGTAGTATCCTTTTTTTTAAGTGCAAGGATACTAAGACCTGTTTGCTCAGGTATTTTTGCTTCAAAAAGCTTCATTCCTACAAGGTTAGAGTGGGAGGATATGATAACTTCTTCTAAATCCAGGATAACATCTCCAGCACGCGTTATTACATCTAAAAAAGATATGACAGCAGGACGGAGGATTAGCGCTGCAATTCTTTGACCGCCTATTTCATTTGGAGAAATCGTTTTATTTGCTCCTGCTTTCAGCAGTTTTCTGTGGGCACTTTTATCAATGGCTTTTGATACAATATAAATATCATCCTTCATTTCCTTGGCAGTAAGTACAATGAAAACATTTTCGGCATCTGTTGGAAGAGTGCATACTATGCCTTTCGCATTTTCTATTCCCGCCTTTTGAAGTGTATCTTCATGTGTTGCATTTCCCAGAACAACTAAGATTCCACGATTATCTAATTCTTCAAAGCGTTTTTCGTTTTCCTCAACTACTACAAAATCTATCGAGCTATCAAGAAAACAATTAATAACAGTAAGACCTACTTCTCCGCACCACAAATAATATAATGGTTTTTAAGCTCGTTAATTTTTGAGTCCATTTTCTTTTTCCTCCATGCATCTTTAAGTTCACCTTCAAAAAACAAAGAAATAAGGTTTGTGATCCCATAAGCAAATACGGACAGACCTAAAAATATAATAAATATAGAAAATACCATTGATGTATCGGTCATCTTTCCTATTTCGCCATATCCCACTGTAGAAATGGTTATAACGGTCATATATAATGCGTCGACTACCCCTACATTTAATATCATCATGTAGCCTGTCACACCAATAACAAACACACCTAATAATAAAAAAATTGTAATTATAAATTTTCTCTTGTTTTTCATATAAGCACTCCCAAAACAATTAAATATCGCCTAAACTTGTGAATTTGCCTAAACCTTTGGTATTCACAATAAAAATATTGGTTCGATAGTCAATTCGCTTCTCGTAATATGTAGAGTATTTTAGAATCGGTCAGTCAGATTTATAATACTCAAAACTGTTCATTCCGCGATCCACAGTTTCTTAATTAATCCAGGAAGTTCATCTTAATCCTTCCCCGTCTATAAATAGCATTTATGTTTGACCTAAAAACGGCTACTTTAGCGAAATCTATTACTACTGCGCATTTAATTAATATTATTATATCATACATTTTCAGCTCAATATTTACAATTTCTTAAAACAATAATGTCATAATTAGCCAGCAAGTCTCAGTGTAAGAATATTCCTAATAACAATAAAAGGCTTCTATCGCATACATTTTTTTTTATTATTCTAATCTTTCCATTAACTTTAAGCTATACCCTATATCCTTAATTTCTTTCTTGGATAATATAGTTCCTTCAGTAGGTCTTTCATTTAGCTTAAATACTATAGCCGTTTGATTTACTTTTTGTTTGAATTGGATTCTGTTTAAAAGAATTTTTACACCTAATAATTCTGTCATAATTTCAGCTGTAGCCTCATGACCTATAGCAGAAATGTATGTATTTTCATCAACTAATTTTTTAGCACTTTCTAAATCAATATCACTTATACGGTATATACCATTTGTTGTTGCTACAGTTCCATTAAAAAACGCAATAGGCAGATTTTTATTCCCCAAAATATGTCCTCCTTATATATTCTTATATCTTTTTCATCTATTATATACTAATGTCATAATTTTTACTCTTTTATTTCCTTTTACACACTAAAAATATGTTTTCACCTTTTTATATAAAGAGAAATCCGATAGTCACACTTACCTATCAGATAAGTTAAAGCTCTCGGATATCCTCTCTTCTTTATATTTTTAGACGTATCTATTTCTCGGCACTTGTAAGCAATACTGCCATCTCAAAATGAAATGATAGGGTTAATTCTACTTGTTTTTCACAACTATCAAACTTATAGTGTGATTATTTCATAACCTTCTTCTATGTAGTCATACATTGCAGGATGTCCATTTGCATTGCCCTTTATTGGTATTCCTACTTTTTCGTTATACTCCAAAACTCCCATTTGATATGAACAAGCCTTACATATGCTATCAAACAGTCCAAGTTCTTTGGTTTTTAAATACATTATATTTTCTTCTTCTTCTAGTGTTTTTATAAGCTTTACAGCTTCTCCTTCTACTACGATCTTAACATCTACGCCCTTTTCATTTAAATCTAATGCGTTGATTAATACATGCATAAAACACATTTTTTCTCCCTTAAATGCGAAAAATACAACCTTTTTCATTTTAGCCCTCCTTTTAGTTCTAGAAATATATAACCAATTTTTTCTGTATAAACAAAATGATTTGGTGCTCTTTAATTATTCTACTGCCTTCCGAAGTTGGACCAACAATCCAAACGATGGGAGATCAGTAACCTTTTTACTCTTCTTTAATTTTATGTATTATTTGAACTTAGGATCATCACGAATTCTATCGAGTCGGTTTTTTAGAGTAATCCTTTTTTTACGACTATATTCCTTATAACTTTCTGGTAGTTCTTTACTTAGTGAAATGATAATCATAATAAAGATGATCGAAAATGGAAGTCCTAATATAACAACAGCAGATTCAATTGTTTGTAATGCGGCTTCTCCACCAATAAGAAGTACTGAAAGTGCAATTGTACCCTCCATAATCGCCCAGAAAACTCGTTGAATTTTCGGAGGATTTTCTAGGCCACTACTTGTTAAACTACTAACTACAAGGGAACCGGAATCACTGCTTGTAACAAAGAATATAATAATAGCTATAACGGAAATAATAGATAGGAATCCTTGGAGTAGGCCTGAGTCAGTCAAATAATTAAACATCACAAACATCGAGGTAGCTACGTTGGATTCAATAGCCTTTGTTATAACATCATTATGAAGATTATTAACATAAATACCCGATGCACCTAATATTGTCATAGCAAGTGTTATAGCAGCTGTGGGTAATGCAATAATACCAAAGGCTATTTGTCTAATAGTTCTACCTTTAGAAATCCGAGCAATAAAGGTTCCTACAAAAGGTGCCCAAGAAATCCACCATGCCCAATAAAAGACTGTCCATTTACCTTGCCAAGCAATATCTTCTGGGTTAGTTGCTGTAAAAAATCCAATATTTAAAAAGTCTCTTAAATAAATTCCTATACTAGATAAATATGTTGAAATGATATAAGTTGTTGGCCCTATCAATGTAATGGCAAGTAGTAAAAGGCTACTAACAACAATGTTCGCCTCGCTAAGCCATTTGATTCCTTTTGAAATTCCACTTACAACAGAAAGTATTGCAATAAAGGTGATACCGATAATAAGAATTACTTGGACATTTGTTTCATTAGGAATTCCAAATACATAGCTTAGTCCTGAGTTTATTTGCTGTACACCTAATCCAAGAGAAGTGGCAAGTCCGAACAAAACCGAAAGTGTAGCTACTGTGTCAATCAGATCTCCTAAGATACCGTAGATTTTGTCTTTTAATAAAGGATAAAATAAACTCCGAATAGCAAAAGGCAGTCCTTTATTATATGAAAAATATCCAAGTCCTATAGCAAACAAACCATATACAGCCCATGCATGAGCTCCCCAGTGTAGATACATAATTTTAAAGTTATCAAAAATTGATCCACTTTGAAGACTAGTAGGGACGTTTAAATGATAAATTGGTTCTGCTACACCGTAGAAAAACACACCAATTCCTATTCCTGCACTAAACATCATCGCATACCAAGCAACGTTTCCATACTCTGGTTTAGAGGAGTACTCTCCGAGTCTAATATTCCCGAATTTAGAAAATCCAATAAAGATTAAAAAGAAAAAAGATGCATTAATAGTGAATACATATAACCAATTAAAATGTTCATTGAACATAGTATTTATATTAGAAAAAAATTCTGCTGAGACAGTTGGCCTAGCTATAGTGAAAATAATAAATCCAAGCACTAAAACTGCTGTAACAGCAGATACGAATATATTCATATCTAATCCGAATTTAGTAAAGTTTCTAGAATAAAACTTTTTTTCTTGTTCTTTTTCTTTTTTATTCACAATCTCCCTCCCTTTATAATACAGTTATAGAGATAATCAAGTTATTTTTTCTGTATAAACAAAACGAGTTGGTGCTCTTTAATCATCCCCAGCTCGTTATCTTAAATTTCATTTTGAACTGTTTTACTAATTCATGATATAGAATTTTTATCTACCTTATTTGTAATATAAACTACACTGTTTATATTACTTTATACATTTCATCAATTTGCTTTTGTATCTCATCACTTTCAAGGAATTCGTCAAAAGATATCGGTTGATCAAATAACCCTGTTGGTGTAATTTCAATAACTCTGTTACTGATTGTCTGTATGAATTTATGGTCATGTGATGTAAAAATCATTGTGCCTGTAAATGCAGCCAATCCATCATTCACCGCCTGAATTGATTCAAGATCCAAATGATTTGTTGGTTCATCTAATAACAAGACATTGGCTTGTGATAACATTAATTTTGAAAACATACATCTAACTTTTTCTCCACCTGATAATACTTTAGACTTCTTCAACGGTTCTTCACCAGAGAACAACATTTTCCCAAGGAAACCTCTGATAAATGTCTCATTCTTCTCTTTCGAGTAGTACCTTAACCATTCAATAAGAGTCTGGTCATCATCTTCAAAATATTCTGCGTTATCTTTTGGTAAATATGATTTAGAAGTTGTAACACCCCATTTAAAAGTTCCTGAGTCTGGTTCTATTTCTCCCATTAAAATTTGCAACAATGTTGTTTTCGACAGTTCATTTTGACCTAACAAAATAACTTTATCACCTTTATTAATTACAAAACTTACATTATCCAATACTTTATTACCATCAATTGACTTAGTTAAACCCTCAACCGCTAATATATCTTTCCCGGCTTCTCTTTCTGGTGTAAACCCTACAAATGGATATCTTCTTGATGATGGCTTGATATCTTCAACATTAATTTTGTCTAACATTTTCTTTCTTGAAGTTGCCTGTTTAGCCTTTGATGCATTTGAACTAAATCTAGCAATAAAGCTTTCAAGCTCTTTGATTCTTTCTTCTTTTTTCTTGTTTTGATCATTCATCAACCTTAATGCTAACTGGCTTGACTCATACCAAAAGTCATAGTTACCAACATATAGATTTGCTTTGCCAAAATCAATATCTAGCATATGTGTACAAATTTTATTTAAAAAATGTCTATCATGAGATACAACAATTAAAGTATTTGAATAATTAATCAAAAATTCTTCTAGCCATGCAACAGCTCTAAAATCAAGGTGATTAGTAGGCTCATCTAATAATAAATTGTCTGGGTTACCAAATAGCGCCTGAGCAAGTAATACCTTTACTTTTTCTCCACCTAAAATCTCATTCATTTTTTTAGAATGTAACTCTTTTGTTATACCAAGTCCTGTCAATAATTTTTCGGCGTCTGTTTCTCCCTCCCATCCATCTAGTTCGGCAAATTCACCTTCTAACACTGATGCTCTAAGTCCATCTTCTTCACTAAAATCATCTTTTGCATATAAAGCATCTTTTTCTACCATTATTTCATAAAGTCTTTTATGTCCCATGATGACCGTGTCTAATACTGTAAATTCATCAAATTCATAATGATCCTGCTTTAATATCGCTAGTCTCTCACCTGGTGACATTGATACGTTACCTTCATTTGGTTCTAATTCACCAGATAGTATCTTTAAAAATGTTGATTTACCAGCACCGTTTGCACCAATTACACCATAACAATTTCCCGCTGTAAATTTTAAATTTACCTCTTCAAATAACTTTTTATCTCCAAATCTTAACCCTACATTTACTACATTAATCAATTTATTTCTCCATTCCTAAATCCTAAAATCAAATATTAATTTGATTATCTTTCTCTATATTAAACCATCTCCACCACAATTTACCGTCCTTTGGTAGAAATTTAAACCACAAATTAATATTATACCATTCATGGTGTATCCACTTGCCTCTTACATTCATGTCGTTTAAAACTATACCAAAGCTTTATCGTTTTTCTTTATTAAAAATTAAAAAAACCTGATAATAGCTTAAATACAATATTCTCAAGGACTTATGCATTTATTATTTTGACATCAGAACGATCATCTCCATACGGCTGGAGTAAACAGCATTGATGGCATTAATGTCTTATATATTACCACGTTCCCGGGAACTTATCAATCGGTTTTTTGTTGTTTTATGTAATTTGGGGTTCAAAATAACACCTCAGCTCATTGTTGAATTTGCTCCTTTTGCGGATGAATGCGATACTTTATGTCAATTAAACATTTCATTAAAGCTGAGTTGATAAAATTATTTTCAGCTTAAACTTTCCAACACGCTTTTTTCAACTTAATGAGGCGGATAATCATTTCTTATCCTTCTCTTTTTTTGATTACTTCTCTAGGTAAAGATGTCGTGAATACACTACTGCTAATTGGGTAAGCAACGTTTATCTTTGTCATCAAAATTTTTTTTAGTTATAACACATCAATAGGTTTTAGAATTTATGCTTTCTATTAAAACATCTATACAATCAAATATTTAATAATACCCAATTTCTTTTTATTCAACTCTCAAAGACCCTTCCTCTATACAGGTTGGTACTACTTCTCATGTTTTGACATGCGCAATAAATAGTGTTACATTTATATTATTATTAGAGGGGCATATCGCAATTGGATGTCTAATGTGCAAAATCACATAAAAGAATTCATGTCCTTATTTGAAACCTTATATAAACAACAATATCAAATAATAATAAGATTGAAAAACCATACTAGGCTTAGTTTGAATTCAAAGCAGTATCATATGACGAAATTATAGATGTGGTGGCTTTGTATGGTGTCAATAAATCGGAAGATTTTCAATCTAGGGTGATCAACCAACCCAGCTTACGTGGTTACAAACCAGAAAAGAAGGAGGTCACAGATGGATAATAAAATGTTAAGATGTAAAAATATTGTGGTTGTTTTGTCGCTGTTGCTCATGCTTATGGTAATCCCCCACATTCTGGAGGATTTTGCTGTGGGTGAACCCGCTAAAAATGATGTTCCTGTATTATTACTGCAAGTTGTGGTAGCATGTTTGATTGCTGTCCAGGCATTGGGATTGTATTATCTGGGAGGCAACCATAGACGCGGTTATTTTATCCAGATGGGTTTAGGTCTTATTTGGCCTTTATTGGCTGGCATCGCCCAGTTACCGGCAATCTTGAGTACCCATACTTACCGCTCGGGATTTATTTCAGTTTTTTTCGTTATCGGCATTATAGTCATGGGAGTGTTGTTGTTTCTGGCATGTCTACGTGGTTTGCGGGTCACTCCGAAACAGAAGAATTAAGTATGAGGTGGAATATGAAAAAAAGATTATTGTTCCTTATCATTATGACCCTAGCGGTAATGATGTTCACTTCATGTAATAATTCTCCTATCATTCCAACAGAACCAGCAGGAGAAATATTGTCATTTGGTGAAGCGCAGGATTTATTAATTGACTGGTGTGAGTTGAACAAGGTATCTTACATGCCGGAAATGGATAAAGAAGTGGAAGAAGTTCAACTTTACGGTTTTTTAGTAGATTATTCCGAAAGAGGATTTGATTGGACAGGCGATACTTATTGTTATGCTTGGGTTAATTCTTCCACAGGAATGATTGATTTTGAAGAAGCTACTTATTCAAAAGAGGCTAGTTCTAATTTGTACGGCAATATTCCGCATAGTATGTTCCCAATTCCTATACGTGACGGAGTGGTAATCCCCTACGACCAGTTTTCACCCCCCGATTGTGTTTGGGGCGTAACATATATGTATAAAGACAAAAGTGTTATGGAATCATATCAAGCACAGCTTAAGGATATTGGTTTTGTTGATTACGGAACAGTTCAATCTGTTGAATCATTGTGGCAATATAAGCGGGACAATGACGGGGCTATATTTACTGTAGAAATGTATAGCGAGGGAGAAATGTTTAGTATGAACATGTACGTTGTCTATTAAGGGAATATATGTTTCCTGACATCTGCATGACAATACACAACGCTTATCCAGTTGGTGGCAATCTAGTGACTTGCTGTTTCGATTACATATTACTCAAACGGGCTACCTTTTAAAAAGGTGGCCCGTTTTTAATTTTGAGAGTGCTGAAACATCAAAGAAAAATTGCAGATAAACATCATTTATTAATTGTTAAAAACTATAAATTAATTTCTATTAATATTGGCGTATGGTCTTGTCTCGGACCCGAATCAATCATTTCAGATTTTATAACTTTATCTGCAATTCTGTCGCTTACTAACCAATAATCAATTCTCCAGCCCGAATTATTGATTTTACTTGTTTTAGCACGCTGAGCCCACCAAGTATACATGCCTTTTACATCACCGTGAATATGGCGGAAGGTATCTGTAAATCCTTTTTCTAAAAGATTTGTAAATCCTTGACGTTCTTCATCAGTAAATCCAGCTGAATCACGGTTACTATTAGGATGAGCCAAATCTATTTCTTTATGTGCTACGTTCAAGTCCCCTGATACTATAACGAATTTCTCTTGGTCTAGATTTGATAGATAATCTGCAAATTTTTCATCCCATATCTGGCGATCTTCCAAACGATTCAATTCGTCTCCTGCATTAGGTGTGTAAACTTGCGTTAGATAAAAAT
>JAAYHV010000158.1 GCA_012744355.1 Clostridiales bacterium | reverse complement strand
TTAAAGAAGTTGCTACATCTTTGATGCTAGTGCCTACAGCTTGAGACGCCGCTTCAGCTGCTGGAGTTTCATAAGTTATAGCTCCTACTACTGAAAGTCTAAGCCAAGGTAAAGGTAACCCTAGTTTTTTCGATAAGGCAATCACTCCTATGAGTATGGAAAATGCTGGTACAATGGTAAACACCACGCTCGTTTTCACCACACCTCGTAACTTTTTAGTTTCAATTCCTAGATCTTTGGCCTGCCTCCACGCTCTTATCATAAAAAATATTGATTGTGCGAGGACAAGACAAAGAATCACTGCCACTAAAAAAAATATAAAAGGACTGTTTACATTAAATTCCATAGCGCCTCCCATTCTAAATTACTTGAAGTATTTTGTAGCTGCCTCAAACATTTTCATGTCATATTTTCCGGATACATTTTTGTATAGCCCATTTCCAATTCTTTCTGAATGTCCCATCTTGCCTAGAACTCTACCATCCGGAGAAGTAATTCCTTCAATCGCCATAACAGATCCGTTAGGATTAAACTGAATATCCATAGTAGGATTTCCACCAGAATCCACGTACTGCGTGGTCACTTGTCCATATTTTATCATACTATCTAAGGTTTTACCATCTGCAATAAACCTGCCTTCTCCATGAGAAACCGGTACTGTATATATATCTCCGACCTCAGTGTTTCTTAGCCAAGGCGACTTATTCGAACAAATCCTTGTTCTTACAAGTTTGGATTGATGTCTTCCTATCTCGTTAAAGGTCAAAGTTGGGCAGTTTTCATCAATGTCAATTATTTTGCCGTATGGCACAAGTCCTAATTTAATTAGTGCTTGAAAACCATTACAAATTCCTGCCATAAGACCGTCTCTTTTATCTAAAAGGTTTTCAACCTCCATTTTTATTTCATTGTTCCTAAAAAATGCTGTTATAAATTTTCCTGAGCCGTCTGGCTCATCACCACCTGAGAAGCCTCCCGGTATGAATATCATCTGAGATTGTTTTATTTGCTGAGCAAATTTTTCTACAGAATTTTTAAGCGTATCGCTGTTTATATTGTTTATTACAAAAACTTCAGCTTTAGCTCCGGCTTTTTCAAATGCTTTGGCAGTATCATATTCGCAGTTAGTTCCGGGAAATACAGGGATTAAAACTTTAGGACTACCACCAACTTTAACATTACTCTTTTTATTAACGCCAGCTCCTAAGTATGAAATTTCATTAACCTCTTCTTCGTTTTTTATGCAAAAATTATATACAGGTTCTAGCTTTTCCTCATAAATCTTGCTTAGAGTTCTAAGCTGCAATTTGTTTTCTTTAAATGCTATAGTCTTTTTGAAACTAGTCTTTCCCAGTATTTTATCTTTAGTCTCCACGTTATCTGCAAGCTCAATTATGAAACATCCATAAGAATAACCGAACAGCTCATCCATATTAATATCTTCTGAAAACTCAAAGCCTATGTCATTTCCTATAGCCATCTTAAATATTCCTTCGGCTACGCCTCCATATGTTGGAGTATAACAAGCTACAGCATTTTTGCTTTTGATAAGCTTATTTACATATTTATACATTTTTATAAGGGATTCGGCTCTAGGAAGACCATCTTCTCCCATTTCAGGTTTGATTATTACCACATCATGACCGCCTGATTTAAATTCAGGTGAAATAATATTAGAAGCCTCATCTAAACTTACAGCAAAGGAAACAAGCGTTGGGGGAACATGTATATCTTCAAATGTTCCACTCATCGAATCCTTACCGCCAATAGCACCTAACCCAAGTTCCTTTTGCGCTCTGTATGCACCTAGAACTGCAGCTGTCGGTTTGCCCCAAGCCTTACTGTCGCTTCCTAGTTTTTCAAAATATTCTTGGAAGGTAAGATAAGTATCATCGTATGAAGATCCTACTGCTATAAGCTTTGATACGCTTTCAACCACCGCTAAATACGCTCCATGATACGGACTCTTTTCAAGTATATATGGATTAAAACCATAAGCCATAAGTGAGCAAGTAGTGCTCGCTCCTTTAAGATCAGGAATTTTATGAACCATCGCCTGCGCAGGAGTTTTCTGATTCTTACCACCAAAAGGCATCAACACAGTTCCTCCTCCTATTGTAGAGTCGAACCTTTCTGCTAATCCTCTCTTAGAGCAAACATTCAAATCTCCCACAAGACTTTTCATCGCTTCAATAAAATCTTTGGGTGTTTCTTTTTCGTAAGACTGTACTTCAGGTATTACTACATTGATGTGTTTTTCAGCGCCGTTAGTATCTAAAAACTCTCTAGAGATATCAACTATAGCTCGCTCGTTCCAGTACATTTTTAAATATGGTTTTTCCGTAATCGTAGCTACAACAGTTGCCTCTAGATTTTCAGCCATTGCTAAATTCATGAAGTGTTCCACTTCTTTTTCAGCGACAACAACAGCCATTCTCTCCTGAGATTCGCTTATCGCAAGCTCAGTGCCATCAAGTCCTTCATATTTTTTAGGTACCTTATTTAAGTTTATTTCAAGTCCATCAGCAAGTTCACCAATTGCAACTGATACGCCGCCTGCGCCAAAATCATTGCATCTTTTAATCAATTTAGTAGCTTCAGGATTTCTAAACAGTCTTTGAATCTTTCTTTCTTCAGGCGGATTACCCTTTTGAACTTCCGCGCCGCAATTTGCAAGTGAATCCATTTTATGTGATTTAGACGAGCCCGTAGCTCCTCCGCATCCATCTCTTCCAGTCTTGCCACCTAAAAGGATTACTTTATCACCATCAGACGGTCTTATCCTTACTATATTTTCAGTAGGAGCAGCGCCTATTACTGCGCCTATTTCCATTCTCTTTGCAACGTAACCTTCATGATATATTTCATCAACAAGACCAGTAGTTAGTCCTATTTGATTTCCGTAGGAGCTGTATCCGTTAGCAGCAGTTTTAACTATGGTTCTTTGGGGTAATTTGCCTTCCAACGTGTCTTCTACAGGAGTCAGAGGATTGCCTGCTCCACTTACTCTCATCGCAGCGTAAACATAGCTTCGCCCCGATAGAGGGTCTCTGATGGCACCGCCTACGCAAGTTGCAGCTCCCCCAAAAGGTTCGATTTCAGTTGGATGATTATGTGTTTCGTTTTTAAACAGAAGCGTCCAGTCCTCTTCCTTTCCGTCTATCATTGCTGTGAAGTTTACTGTGCATGCATTTACTTCTTCAGACTCTACAAGCTTATCTAGTTTTCCCTCTGCCTTTAATGCTTTAACAGCTGTGGTTACTATATTCATAAGGCTTATTGGTTTAGTAATACCTAATCCTCTTCTAGTGTATAAATAGTCTTGGAAAGTTTTTTCTATTACCTCATCTTCGTATCTTATATAGTCTATCGTAGTATTAAAAGTTGTATGCCTGCAGTGGTCAGACCAATAAGTATCTATAACTTTGATCTCAGTTAAAGTAGGGTTTCTATTCTCGGAAATGAAATATTCCTGGCACAAAAATAGGTCGTTTAAATCCATAGCAAGACCATTTTCATTTATGTACTCTACCAACTCTTCTTTCGTCATTTTTGTAAAATTGCTAACTATAGATATTTCGGAAGGAATTTCATATTCGATTTTTAAAGTTTCAAATTCATCCATAGTTGCTTCTCTTGCTTCAACTGGATTTATAATAAACTTCATTATCTTTTCCATATCTTTATCTGTAAGGTTTCCATAAAGCATATAAACTTTAGCGCTTTTTACAATAGACCTTTCACCCTGGGATATAAACTGTATGCATTCCTCTGCAGAATTTGCTCTTTGATCAAACTGCCCTGGAAGATATTCTACCGCAAATACTTTATCAGAATCTATTTCAAGCTTCGAGCAAATATCATCGGTTACAGGTTCAGAAAAAACAGTGGTCTTCGCTTTTTCAAAAGTCTCTTGGTCTATATTTTCCACATCATATCTATTAATTATTCTAAGCTTTTTAAGGCCTTCAATTAAAAGTAGATTATTTATATCTTCTTTAATCGACGCAGCTTCGCTGGCATATTTCTCTTTTTTTTCTACAAATATACGTATTACCATTATTTCATACCCCTTCTACCAATATCTGTTCTATAGAACAAATCTGTAAAATTAACTTTCTTAACGGTTTCATATGACTTTTCTATGGCTTCTTCAAGCGTATCTCCTATTTCAGTAACTCCCAAAACTCTTCCTCCACAGGTTACTTGTTTCCCATCAATTAGTTTTGTGCCAGCTACAAATATTCCCAATTTTTTCTCAGGAAGACTTACTCCGTATCCTTTTTTATATTCAACTGGATATCCTCCTGATGCAACTACTACGCAGCAGGCATATTTATCTTCAAATGTAAAATCAATATCTTTTAGTGTTCCATTTGTAGTAGCTTCCATTATTTCTAGTAGATCTCCCTTAAGAAGTGGAAGTACCACCTGAGTTTCTGGATCTCCAAATCTCGCATTATATTCAATTACCTTGACCCCATCATCGGTGATCATCAGTCCAAAATATAGGCAGCCTTTAAATGTTCTGCCTTCAGATTTCATGGCTTCAATGGTAGGTATAAATATTTTTTCCATGCAATCTTCTGCTATTTCCTTGGTATAAAATGGATTTGGCGCTATAGTGCCCATTCCACCTGTGTTTGGTCCTTTATCTCCATCTAATGCTCTCTTGTGGTCCATGGAAGAAACCATAGGTATAACTACATTACCATCAGTAAACGATAAAACTGATACCTCAGGGCCTGTTAGGAATTCTTCTATCACCACTTTATTCCCGCTATCACCAAATTTCTTTTCAGTCATCATCATTTTTACGGCATCTATCGCTTGTTCTTTTGTTTCTGCTATGATTACGCCTTTGCCAAGGGCTAGTCCATCTGCTTTAACAACAACTGGAATTTTGCAGCTTTCTAAATATGATAAAGCCTCATTTATTTCAGTAAAAACCGCATAATCAGCAGTGGGAATATTATATTTTTTCATCAGGTCTTTGCTAAAAGCTTTGCTTCCTTCTATAATTGCTGCAGCTTTATCAGGCCCAAAGCACGGGATGCCTTCCTCTTCAAGCATATCTACAAGTCCCATGACTAACGGATCATCAGGTGCTACAATTACATAATCTATTTTATTTTTCACGGCAAATTCGACGATTTTATCAACTTCTTTCGCTCCTATGTTTACACATATCGCATCTTCCGCAATGCCTCCATTGCCTGGAAGCGCATATATAGCTTCTACTCTTTTGCTTTCTTTTATTTTTTTTATGATAGCATGCTCTCTTCCGCCGCCACCTACTACTGCAAGCTTCATAATTATTCCTCCACTAAATTTTTAGCTACAAGCTCTAAAGCCATAGGTAATATTTCCCACTCTGCCTGCTCCATTATTCTCTTTTGTAATTCTAAAGCCGTATCATCTTTCCTGACTTCTACTGCCTTTTGCATAATGATAGTGCCGCCATCTGGGATCTCATTTACAAAGTGCACCGTTGCTCCTGAAATTTGAACATTTTTTTCCAGTACTGCCTCATGTACCCTGAGCCCATAATATCCTGCTCCACAAAACGAAGGGATCAAAGAGGGATGAATGTTAATAATTCTATCATGATATTTATTTACAAAATCCACGCTAAGTATCTTTAAAAAACCTGCTAACACTATGATATCAATGTTTCTTTTTTCTAACTCTTTAAGCAGATTTTCTTCAAAATCTTCCGTTATAGCTATGCATTCTATATTTGCTTTTTCTGCTCTTTTTATGCCTTTGGCATCTTTTTTATTTGACACAACTAAATTTAAATCCACATGTGGAAGTTCTCCTTCTAGCCATTTATCAATTATGGCCTGAAGATTAGTACCTCCTCCGGAAATCAGCACTGCTACCTTAGCTTTGTTTACCATAGGATAACACCTTCGTCTCCTTTAACTATTTCACCTAAAACATAAGCTTCTTCACCGTTATCTCTAAGGGTTTTTAATGCTATTTCTTCGTCGCTTTTAGAAACAATTGCTATCATTCCTACGCCCATGTTATATGTATTGTACATGTCCTTTTCTGAAATATTTCCCTCTGTTTTTATAAGGTCAAATATAGGGAGTGTTCTAACATCTTCTTTTTTTATTTTAGCTGTAAATCCTTTGGGAAGTGCTCTTGGTATGTTTTCGTAAAATCCGCCCCCTGTAATATGTGCTACAGAGTGAGGTTTTAAGACGTCAAACAATGCTGACATGGATTTTACATATATCTTTGTAGGCGTAAGCAGTGTTTCTCCTAAAGTCTTGCCCTTTAGCATTTCTGGTTTTCTGCTTAAGTCTGCATTTTCAACATCAAAAACTTTTCTAACTAGAGAAAATCCATTTGAATGAACGCCTGAAGAAGGAAGCGCAATTATCTTATCTCCATCTTCTATTTTTTCTATATCAATTAATTTAGATTTATCCACCATTCCTACTGTGAATCCGGCTAAATCATACTCCTGTTCATCGTAAAACCCAGGCATTTCTGCTGTTTCACCACCGATTAAGCAGCACTGAGACTGGACGCAGCCTTCAGCTACTCCTTTTACTATATCTGCAATCTTTTCAGGATGGTTCTTACCTACAGCTATATAGTCTAAAAAGAAAAGCGGTTTAGCTCCAACGCAAAGCACATCATTAACGCACATCGCCACGCAGTCAATACCCACAGTGTCGTGTTTATCCATTAAAAAGGCAAGCTTAAGCTTTGTTCCAACGCCATCTGTACCACTTACCAACACAGGCGTATTTATACCTGTCATATCCGGCTCTATTAAACCGCCAAACCCTCCCACTTGAGAAGTTTTACCAAAGACCATGGTCTTTGATACGTGCTCTTTCATAAGCTCGACTGCTTTATATCCTGCTGTAATATCTACTCCAGCATCTTTATAGCTTTCACTAAAACTTTTCATATTATTTACCTTTCACTGATTCTTTTTTCGAATTTATATTTGTCTACTTTTACTGGTGTTTTGGTAGGATAATTGCCACTAAAGCAAGCATTGCAAAATCCCATTACCTTCTTGTCTCCCAAAAGTTCTGGAAGCCTATCTATTTTCATATACCCTAGTGATTCAACATCAGTCATTTCTCTTATCTCTTCAATTTCGTGATTTACAGCTATCAAGTTTTCTCTAGAATCTATATCTGTTCCATAATAGCAAGGATTTAGAAAAGGCGGAGCAGATACCCTCATGTGCACTTCTTTTGCTCCCGCTTCCTTTAAAAGACTAACAATTCTAGCGCAAGTGGTTCCTCTAACTATAGAGTCATCTACTAGTATTACCCTTTTACCTTTTATTGTTTCCTTAACAACATTAAGCTTGATTCTCACCCTGTCTTCTCTTGCCTTCTGACTTGGCGCAATAAAGGTTCGTCCTATATATTTATTTTTGATAAATCCTATGCCGTATGGTATACCTGATTCCATAGAATATCCAATAGCAGCATCAAGGCCCGAGTCGGGAACACCTACTACTACATCAGCCTCCACAGGGTAATCTTGAGCTAAACATCTGCCCGCTCTTACTCTTGCTGCATGAACACTAACTCCGTCTAACACAGAGTCAGGTCTTGCAAAATATATGTACTCAAATATGCAAAGTGCTTTTTCTTTTTTGTTGCAATGATCTCTGATAGTTCTAACTCCTTCACTATCAAATACTACTATTTCTCCAGGCTCTATATCTCTAACAAATTTAGCAGAAACCGAATCAAGCGCACAGCTTTCAGATGCTACTATGTATGTGCCATCCTCTTTTATCCCATAGCAAAGAGGTCTAAATCCCTGCTCATCTCTTGCTGCAATAAGCTTAGTAGGCGACATAATAACAAGAGAGTAAGCACCTTTGATTCTATGCATTGCAAAATTTATTGCATCTTCAATCGAATTAGCTTTGATTCTTTCCTTAGTAATAAGGTAGGCGATTACTTCTGTATCACTTGTAGTTTGAAATATTGAGCCTTGTAATTCAAGTTCGGATCTCAGTTCGTGTGAATTAATGAGGTTCCCATTATGAGCCAGCGCCATGCTACCTTTAATATGATTTACCATAATCGGTTGGGCATTTAGTCTGTCGCTTGTACCTGTCGTTCCATATCTTACATGGCCAATCGCCATTTTCCCATCGCTCTGCCTGTCTAAAACTTCATTAGTGAAAACATCGTTTACAATTCCAATATCCTTATAACCTGATAAAACACCATCGTCGTTTACAACTATGCCGCAGCTTTCTTGCCCTCTATGTTGCAGTGAAAATAGACCATAATATACCGTACGTGCTATAGCATATCTTTCTTTAGAATATACACCAAAAACTCCGCATTCTTCTCTAAGTCCACTCATTATTCAGTCTCTCCCTTGCCAATGACTCTTTTAAACACTTCTTCATAAGCTCCTTCAACATTCCCTAAATCTCTTCTGAATCTATCTTTATCGAGTTTCTCATGAGTTTTAGCATCCCAGAATCTGCACGTATCAGGTGAAATTTCATCAGCTAGTACTATATCCCCACTGTTAGTTGTCCCAAATTCCAATTTGAAGTCAACAAGCTCAATATTTATCTCTTCAAAATATGCCTTAAGAAGATCGTTTATTTTAAATGCCATTTCAGTAATCGTATTGATTTCCTCTCCTGTAGCAAATCCAAGCGCCATAGCATGATAAGCATTTATCAGTGGATCTCCAAGATCATCATCCTTATAGCTAAATTCGATCACAGTGCATCGTAGCTCTGTTCCTTCCTCAACACCTAATCTCTTTGCCATAGATCCCGCTGCAACATTCCTGATTATAACTTCTAAAGGAATAATTTTTACTTTCTTTACTACGGTTTCTCTATCGTTTAGTTCCTCTACAAAATGAGTAGGTATTCCGTTTTCTTCAAGCATTTTCATAAGGTGATTTGTAAGTCTATTATTAATCGCGCCTTTGCCAAGAATTGTTCCCTTTTTCACTCCATTAAATGCAGTAGCATCGTCTTTATATGAAACTATGCATAAATCTTTATTTTCAGTAGCATAAACTTTCTTTGCTTTTCCTTCATATAACTGAACTGTTTTATCCATGATTTTTCCTCCTAGTTAAACATTTCTTCCACTTTTTTATTTTTTTCTAAAACTTCTAGCTTTGCTTTTTCTCTTCTCTCTACAAGAACCTTCTCTAGTTTCTCGTCACTTACAGCTAGTATTTCCGCCGCTAGTATTGCAGCATTCTTAGCTCCATCTATCGCAACACTAGCTACCGGTATTCCTGGTGGCATCTGAACTGTAGATAGTAGCGCATCTATGCCTTCTAAGGCAGATGCTTTTATTGGTATTCCTATTACGGGTAGCGTAGTATTAGCCGCGATTACGCCTCCTAGGTGTGCAGCTTTACCAGCTGCTGTTATGATAACTCCAAAGCCACGTCCTCTGGCATCTTTAGCAAATTGGGTCGCGTCATCTGGCGTTCTATGCGCGGAATAGACATGAACTTCACACGGTATTCCCATCGCTTTTAATTCCTCAATACATTTTTCAACTTTAGGCAGATCACTATCACTACCCATAATAACTGCTACTTTTTTCATGGTTACCTCCATCTTCTTCTTACACTTAAAATTTAACACATCCAGTGCCAAAGTCAACATAAGTTCGGAATATATGGGATTTAATTATTCATTATGGTGTTAATTTAGCTGATTATTGGCTAATACCCGAAGTTTCAAGCTTGCTTTACCATCGATTGTTCAGAACCGGTTATTTGAAGGTATCATGCCTAACGGCTTACCCAGTAGTTTTCTTTGACTCACTTAAAGTACTACAAGCAAAAATATTTACTTATGTATAAATTGCTAAGCAGTAAGATTCTAATTAAAAATGCTGTGACATTTATTAAAGTTGTCTCAGCATTTTTACATTACTCTCTGTTCACTATGAAATATAGCCTTTATCCGCTAATATTTTTTTTGCTTCTATGAACTTTTCCTCACCTACTCTTATTATTGGCCCAAGACATCCCATACCGCTTATCTCTTCTGGATACTTGTCCTGTTTTATTTTTTCAGCATTTTCCATATATTTTTTATATGTCAGTAATGCATATTCAATAATATCTACTGATTCTAAATCCAGTTCTGTTCCCTCTTCAATGGCAACGCTCCTAAAAGGAGTTTCATTTGGTTTAAGGCTTCCGTACAGAGGATGAGTCAATATATGCCATCCAAGATGGACCTTATCTCTTACTTGTATTAAGACCTGTCCATAGTTCCCTTCTATAAATATTACATTTACTTTTTCATTATATTTTTCTTCAATAAAAAAATAAACCAGCACAGTGTGCCAGTTTATTTATTTATTTTGATGGCTTATTTTTCCATCTTAATGATGCATGCAGTACCCATACCGCCACCTATGCAAAGAGTTGCAAGGCCATAATCAGTTTCAGGTCTTTTCATCATTTCAAACATCAATGTTATTAATATTCTTGCTCCAGATGAACCGATTGGGTGTCCTAAAGCAATAGCTCCGCCATTAACGTTTAGTTTTTCAGGATCTAATCCTAAATCTCTTTTAACGGCGATAGACTGAGAAGCAAAAGCTTCATTAGCTTCTACTAGGTCTAATTGGTCTACAGTCATTCCCGCTTTAGCTAATGCCTTTTGTGAAGAAGGAATAGGACCTAGTCCCATGTATGCAGGATCTACTCCAGCAGATGCATAAGAAACGATTGAACAAATAGGCTTGATTCCTAGTTCTTCAGCTTTATCTCTTGACATTACGATAAGCGCGCAACTTGAATCGTTGATTCCTGAAGCGTTAGCAGCTGTTACTGTTCCTCCATCTTTTTTGAAAGCAGGTCTTAACTTAGCTGTTTTTTCCATAGTTGCACCATATTTAGGGTGCTCATCAGTATCAAATACGATAGGATCGCCTTTTCTCTGAGGAATAACTACTGGAACAATTTCGTCCTTGAATCTTCCAGATTTGATAGCAGCTTCAGCTTTCTGCTGAGAAGCTACAGCAAATTCATCTTGTTCTTGTCTTGAAATATCATATTTTTCTGCAATGTTTTCTGCAGTAATACCCATGTGGTATCCGTTGAAGATTTCCCAAAGCCCATCATGTACCATACAGTCTACCATTTTAGTATTGTTCATTCTTGCTCCCCATCTTGCACTAGGAACTGCATATGGAGCATTAGACATAGATTCAACACCACCAGCTACGATGATATCAGCGTCTCCAGATTTTATAATCTGAGCCGCTAGTTCAACTGATCTTAAGCCTGAACCACATACCTTGTTGATAGTCATAGCAGGTACTTCCTGAGGAATTTCTGCGTCTATAGCAATTTGTCTAGCAACATTTTGACCCAAAGCAGCTTGAAGTACGCATCCTAAGATAACTTCATCTATCTGCTCAGATTTAATTCCTGCTCTTTTAATAGCCTCTTTTACAGCAATTGTCCCCAAAGTTCTTGCAGCAGTGTTCTTAAGAGCTCCACCGTAGCTTCCGATTGGAGTTCTAGCTGCACTTACAATTACAACATCTCTCATTAATTTCTCCTCCTTGATTAAGTTACATTATATTTACGTTTAATTGTTTTATCTTCGCTTTCTAGCATGAGCATATAATAACATAAGGTATTTTTCAATGCAATAGTTTTCTGTTAAATTATTAACTAAATGCTTGTATTTTTCATCATACACAATAACGAAAATCCCAAACCACCTTTAATAACGCGGTTTCATGTTGTTAATATATTATCATTATTTAACTATCTTTGAAATTTCTTTGAATTTCAAGTGCCTTGATGACCCTAATATCTTATATATTAATGACTCATAGGTATCTATATTTCCCCCAGCCCTTTCCATTAGTCTAATCGAATAGTCTTTGTTTTTGGGATTTCTAGAAGCGATACAATCCGCTAGTATTATAACATTAAAGCCCTCTTTTAGCAAGCTTAACACAGTCTGTTCAACACAAATATGCGCTTCAACTCCTGCAATAATTAAGGTCTTTCCCTTCTGTTTCATAATTTCTTTTTTAAATTCTTCAGTCAATAAACAATCGAATGTGTCTTTTTCAATATATGAAAAGTCCTTAACCTCATCCTTTATTTGCGGAACAGTCTCACCTATGCCTTTTGTGTACTGCTGGGTAAAAATCATCGGTATTTCTAAAATATCCATACACTTAATCATTCTATTTGCGCTATCGATCAATTCTTCTTTTTCTTTCATTGCAAGCACAAGTTTTTCCTGAAAATCTATGCATACAAATACAGCATTGTCTTTATTAAGCATTTTGCACCTCTTTAAACAAGTCTGAAGATGCCATGTCATCTAACACATCATACGACGTGGAATCAATATTAAGTGGAGTTACTACTACATATCCTCTTCTAAGTGCTGCTACATCGATGTCATTTGGTATATCGCAATAGTCTATTGGTTTGCCACCATATCTATATACATCAGAATCGCCTATCCTTTCAAACCTATCGTCATATCCTCTTCCACCCAACCTTGTAAGTTTTACGCCTTTGATTTCACTCTTTGGTAAATTGGGCGCATTTATGTTTATCACTATATTAGTAGGGTATCTCGCAATTTCAATGTCTATTAAATGTATGCAAAGGTCAGTTATGTATTCAAATTCTGTAGCTTGGTGGTGGTCTGCAGATAATGCTATCGCGTGGTACCCAAATATAGCAGCCTCTGTTGCGGCACCTAAAGTTCCTGAGTAATGGGTGTCCGTGCCTATATTACAGCCAAGATTAATGCCAGCTATCACTATGTCAACGGTGATGCCCCTCTCACTTAGCTTCTGCAAACCCATTTTAACGCAATCTGCAGGTGTTCCTCCTACCCTGTACGCAATTTCCGCTCCTTGCATTTTAACTTCCACACACGTGACAGGAGTTATTAAACTTATGCTCTGCGAGCTAGCGCTCTTTTGTAAATCAGGGGCAGCTACATAAACCGTAGCTACTTTTGCCATTCTTTTAACAAGATACTTTATGCCTGCAGCATCCATCCCATCATCATTAGATATTAGAACTTTCATCAATCACCCATAACCTTTCCTATGCTATCATTTATCACAAGATCAGCCTTACCATCATAAGGAGTCTGTGATTTATTAATAAGCACCATGTTTTTACCCCTAAAATAACTAATCAAACCCGCCGCTGGATATACAACCAACGACGTTCCCCCAACAATTAAAGTGTCAGCCGAAGCAATAGCTTTAACTGCATTTTCTATAATCTCTTGATTTAACGCTTCCTCATATAGTACCACATCAGGTTTAATAACACCACCGCATTTAGGGCAAATTGGTACTTGATTATTGCAATTTTTTTCATCCATAATAAAGTCTAAAGAATAGAAATCGTTGCATTTGCTACAATAATTTCTCATCACCGATCCGTGCAGCTCGTATACCGTTTTAGAACCTACCGCTTGATGTAGCCCATCGATGTTCTGAGTTACTATAGCTTTAAGCTTGCCTTCTTTTTCTAGACTGGCGAGAGCCATATGGGCTTTATTTGGCTTTGCTTCCCTATATATTAAATTACTTTTGTAGTAATCAAAAAACATAGCCGTATTATTTTTATAAAAACTATGAGATATCATTTCCTCAGGAGTCTTTCCGTATTCTTGTTTTGCATTATACAAACCTTCTTCGGACCTAAAGTCCGGGATATTGCTTTCTGTAGATACTCCTGCACCTCCAAAAAATACAATATCATTGCTAGCTTCAATAATTTTTTCTAATCTTTTATCCATGGTAAATCCTTTCTTTAAATTTAACTCGTATATCTTATTATATCATTAATAATCTAAATCTGTAACCATATTTATCATTGACTATTAAACACGAGTATGCAAGAATTGTTATAAGGAGCGTTGTCATGAAAAAGACACTATACTTAATAATAGTTATAATAGTAATGGTTTCTTTTGGGCAGTTAATTCCGCCTGATAATTATACTGAAGGCGGAGAAAAAAAGTTCGGTTCTTACAATGTGAAAAACGGTAAGTTCCAAAATTTAGTAGAAACAGAGTTTACTGAAGATAAAAAAATCGGAATAGAGGACATTAAGAATTACATCGAAGTTACGCTGCCTGACAAATACAAGAAAATGATTTATAGCTTAGAAATAATGACCGATGGTGAAGGCGGGAATGATGCTTATGTTTATATGGATAACCTCCATTCAAAGGATTGGGTAATATGTGTAGATTACATTGATGTCTTTGACAGTAGCGGTGACTTCAGCAATGACTTTGGCGAAATAATAGCTCACGAAACTATGCATATTATAACGTTAAACGATACTCAAATTGATAATAACAGTGGCGAAGACACCTACGTGGCAGATGAAGGTAAGCTTAAAAAGGATTCAACTCTAAATACTTTTTATGAAAAATTTTGGAAAGAGAATATGGACATTCATGAAAGTTTTATGAAGCTGGGCGAAGACTTAGGCACGGTTGAATATTTCAAGGAATATCCCGATACCTTTGTAACAAGTTATGCGGCTATTAACCCAGAAGAAGATATTGCAGAATCCTTCGCTTATTTTGTAACATGGGATAAGCCGACGGGAGGTAAAATATATGAACAAAAAATCCTGTTTTTCTATGATTATCCAGAGCTTCTCGAAATAAGGAAACAAATGCGAATAGCTATAAATAACATTTAACAAAAAAACGGCAAAAGCCGTTTTTTTAATTCTTACTCTATAAAAGTGTACACATCTTCTACTGGCTTTTTCTTTGGACTCTTTTGATCCTCTTCTGGAACCCCCATGGAAATCATACACGCCATGAAGTATCCTTCTTTTTCAAATCCAATTTCTTCCTTTAATAGTGCTTCAATCTCCTTGGCTGCATAGTTGGCACTTGTGATCCAGCATGTTCCATAACCTTTATCTATTGCTGCTAAAGTATAGTTTTCCATAGCTGCTCCAACGCTCTGCATTCCTGGGCTCCTATAATCTACCAAGTCCCAAAGTTCCTTTTCAGCTCCACCTACAAGGCTTAGCTCATTATAGCCTGAAGGAGTGTATACTTTGCTATATACTACAGTAAGAACTGGCGCTGTAGCAAAAAAACGCGTGAAATGTTTATAGAACTTTCTAAATCTTTCGCCTTGCACTTCGTCTACTTTATCCATTCTTACTGCTATTTCTTCATTCTTTACGCCTACAGCATCAGCAATTTTTACCTTTAGCTCATCGTTTTTAATAGCTACAAAATGCCAGTTTTGTATATTTTTTCCTGAAGGCGCTTTCGCCGCGGCTGCAACAATTTCTTTGATATCCTCTTCAGGCACATCTACATCCTTATATTTCCTGATGCTTTGCCTGATTTCAATTATTTCTTTTAGCTCCATTTGTTTCCTCCTTAATTCTTTAACTACATGTTAACAAACATAAATTTAATCTCTTAATGATCTTATCAAGTTTTTAATCGTCTCTTCAATATCTTCTATTGGTATCTTGTTGTAATAAAGGGATACCACCTTATTATAATCATCGCTAAGCTCGTAAATCGGTCTAAGGAGCACACCTTGTTTCTTTGCTTTTTCAGAAAGCTCTTTTGCCGACTTGTCAGTTTTAATTTTTAAAGTAATATTAATGCCTGATTTCTTGTTCGTAAGCTCTATAAAATCACTACCATACTTTTCAATGGTATTTACCGATACCGTTAACTTTTGCGAAAATAGTCTTCTGCATTTTTTAATATTCCTATAGTAATGTCCTTCCTCCATAAAAAACGCCAAACAAAGCTGTTCTGATTTTGAGCAAGTCTGGCTGTATAAGCCTTTGATTTTATCAAAGATATTAGCAAGTTCTTTTGGTAATATTACATAACTAATTTTAACAGCAGAAAACAACGTGGAAGAAAATGACCCTAAGTAGACTACTCTACTCTTGTTATCTAAACCTTGCATAGCTGGTATAGGTCTACCAAAATACCTAAGCTCACTGTCATAATCATCCTCTAATATATAGCTATCATTTTCTTCCGCCCACTTAAGTAGCTCATATCTCCTTCCCACCGGCATAACAGCACCAGAAGGAAACTGATTTGATGGGCTCACATAAACAAGTGATTTAATATTTGTAGGCAGTTTTTCTATCACTATTCCATCTTCTTTGATTGGTACTTTTGTTATGGTAAAAGACGCATCTTTAAATATGTTTTGTACAGGTATATATCCCGGTGTCTCCGTTGAAACATTGTCTATTTCCTTAAGCCTCAGTATTCTAGCTAAATGCCCAGTTAGCTGCTGCGCACCCGCACCTATTACGACCTGTTCAGGGCTACATTTAACTCCCCTACTTGTGTATACATACTTGGCTATTTCTTGCCTCAATTTAAATTCTCCTTGAGGGTCACTTTCCATATGTAAGAGATGAGAGTATTCATTAAAAACTTTTGCCATACACTTTTTCCATTTGGTAAAGTTGAAAGACTCCTCGTCGTATATATACGAATTAATCTTTTCCTTAATTTCACCTTTTATAGGCGATATTTTATTCCGAGCATAATTGCTACCCCTATATATCTTGGCTACATAATACCCGGATTTAGGTATACTATTTATATATCCTTCAACTAGTAACTGTGAATAAGCCGCATCTACAGTCGTCAAGCTTACATCGATATCTTTAGACAAACTGCGAAGTGATGGTAGTTTTTCACCTTCTTCTAATTTGCCATCTAATATATCCTCTTTAATTGCATTAAATATCTGTATGTATAAGCTTTCCTTAATACTGTCATCTAAGTCCCAAATGTTACCAAGCATTTTCTTTTTATCACCCTTCTGTACTCTTTAATATATATCAAATTGCATATTCCATTATGCACACTTCACTGTTATTATATATATATAAGTTACAGAAGTCAACAAGGAGAAATGTCATGAGAGATAATAAAGTAAACAAACTAATAGCAACGGCTTTAATGATTGCAATCGTTACCGTTTCGACTATGTTCATCAAAATACCTACTTTAAACGGGTATATACACCCCGGAGATTCGATGGTGTTTTTTTCCGTCTTTTTACTAGGGAAAAAATATGGAGCTATAGCATCAGGTTTAGGCTCAGCGCTAGGTGATATTCTGGGTGGATTCGCTATTTGGGCACCTTGGACCTTTGTAATAAAAGCTATTATGGCTCTAATATTAGGTGTTTTCTTAGAAAGAGCGCACAAAGGTGAACACAACCACAAAAAAATAGCCAATATTTCCATGATGACATACGTCGGTATGGTACTTGCGGGCTTAGAAATGTGTTTAGGCTACTACATAACAAACGGCATAATCTACGGGAACTGGATTGTGGCATTAGCTGAGGTGATACCTAATATAGGTCAATTCAGCGTAGGCATACTGATTTCAGTCCTTCTCGTAAACGCTTTGAGTAAAACAACTGCTCGCAGAATGTTTGAACACCCCATTAATTAATATCATATTTTTGTTTTTTTCTCATGAATTTAGCTTGAGTTATTCCAAGGAAGTCTGCAGCTTTTCTAGTTGTACCTTCCTTTTTTAATGCATATTCTAAGAGCTTCTTTTCCTGCTGTATTATGATTTCTTCAAAGTCTAAGCTGTTGCCGCTAGCGATTTCACTTCTCAGTTTCATCATCACATTCTCATAAACCCTTCCGTGAAGGATGCTTTCTACTTCCAACGATTTGATTACGTCTTCTTTAGAATTTATTACTAGCCTATGTATCATGTTCTCTAGCTCTCTTACGTTTCCAGGCCATTGGTATGAGCTTAGTGCACTTATTGCCTCATCTTCTAAAGTCTTTTCAACTCCATATTTGTTACAGTATTTTGTTAAGAATGCCTCTGACAAGCAGATTATGTCTTCAGGTCTTTTCCTAAGCGGGGGAACAACTATGATACTAATATTCAATCTATAGTACAAATCTTCGCGAAATTTACCTTGATCAACTAGTGTTTGAAGTGGAATATTGTTAGCGCATATTACCCTAACGTTAACATTTGTCTGTTTTGTGCCTCCAACTCTAAAAAATGCGTTTTCTTGTAGCACTCTTAAGAGCTTACTTTGCATGCTAATAGATAGCTGACCTATTTCATCTAGGAACAAAATTCCGCCGTTAGCAATTTCAAAATATCCCTTCTTTCCTTCCCTACTAGCCCCCGTGAATGCTCCTCCTTCGTATCCGAAGAATTCTGATTCTGCTAGGTTTTCTTGTATCGTAGCACAGTTTACCTTTATGCAAGGGTTGCTATTTCTGCTACTATTTTTGTGAAGGATTTCCATAACCTTTTCCTTACCTACTCCGGTTTCTCCCTCAATTATTACGTTACAATCGTATTTTGCTAAATTTAAAGCTTCTTCTATCATGTGATCTGTAACAGGGCTCATATATATGAAATCGTCTATTTGAAATACTCTATTTTGAATGATATTAAACTGTCTTCTATTTGACGGACTTCTTCCCGCTTCGGCATTTTGATAGATATTATCAATTTCATCAAGCTGCAAAATATTGTCTTTAACTAGTTCTTCGGTAAATCTGCTATAACTTCTAAGATTTTGATTTAACTCTCTGGTGTGAAGTTTTTTGCCTAGGCTTCCTGATATTAAAGTAGCTATACTGTATCCGTTTGTTATACTTGTAAAAAATACGGTTCCGTTATTTTTTGCCATCATCACTGTAAGCACTTCAGATCCTTTTATGTCTTCGCAGTTTATTACTAAGTCCTTTTTATTACCAATTTCATCACCTAAATCTTCCATCGCTTTTATAGGCTCGCCTAGATTAACAATAGTTACTGAATCCGCCCATATTTTCATAACCTTTTTTATCTCTTCAAAGTCATAATTTTCTATGCACTCATAATCGAATACAAGGTCTAGTTTGCAATCCCTTGTGACGGCTTTTCTGACTGCGCTTAGGTAATATGCTGCAGAGACTAGATCTTTACCTATTACCAATATTTTCATGCCTGGTTTAGCTAAGGAATAGACATCATACAAAGTACCTTCCTCGTCAATTGAAGTCATAGTATATCTTATATGCTCTAATTCGCCCCCATAGTGCAGCGAGTTGCAGAAAACTATAGAGTAGCCTTCCAGTTCGATCTGCGCATAATTATGATCAATTTCTACTATCCTCTCTACGTGCATAGGTAGAGCAGTAGAAGATGTCATCCCTAAAAATTCGTCCCCAATGTTTAGAACGGTATTTTGCCTGTACACTTCGCCCATATCTTCTACGGTTCCATATATTACACCTCCAGAATTAGTGAACGGATTGTGAAGCTTTCCTCTTTTTTCTACAAGATCCATTATTTTCGCTTTCATCTTGTTGTCTTCATAATTGCAAGAACTGGCTATCTGCTGATAGTTGTCTCTTTCCATCTGAAAATATTTAAGTTTAATCCTAGCCTCATCGGGCCTTAGCTCTCTTGAAGCATCAAGCTTCCAAGCGGTTACGGGCACAGTACCTACTGGCTTTATTACTCGATCTATTCCAAAACTTTCTGCTATTCCAAGCTTTTTCATACTACTCCTCTATTTCTTTAAAATCCATTCCGCTAGTTACTATATACTTTTCATCAGTAGTCACAAGAAGCGCTTCTACGTTATCAATTTTTTCAATCAGTTCTTTTGCATTCTTAGAGCCTATTATTAAACAAATAGTGCTTAATGCATCACAGTCAACTGACATTCCTTTTTTAGAAACTAGGCTAACTGCCTCTACATCACTTTTCACTGGATATCCTGAATTGACATCTAATATATGATGATAGATTTTACCATTTAATTCAAACTGTCTTTCGTAAATGCCCGAAGTAACAACTGTGGAATCACTAATATTTACAGTACCTATTATGGCGGTTCTTTGGCTGTAAGGCCTTTCAATACCAATTACAAATTCTTCACCCTTAGGTTTTTTGCCTATGCCTACAATATTTCCGCCAAGATTCACCACGGCTGATTTTACTCCCATTTCCTCTAGAGCATCAGCCACCCTATCTGCAATGTATCCTTTTGCTATACCACCTAAATCCAGCTGGGATTCTGGATCACTTAGTCTAACTCTATTGCCTTCTATTTCTATATTTTTGTAATCTACATGATTTATCGCATATGTTAATTCACTTTCCGTGGGCAATTTCGGTTCATTAGTATGAAAATCCCAAAGACCTGTTAGCCTCCCAACAGTTATGTCAAAAACTCCACCAGAAATATTACCGTACTTTATGCCAGTCTTTATTAAATCAACCGTATGATTATCAACTTCTACAAATTCTCCCTTGGCCCTGTTAATTCTGCCAACATCGCTACCTTCTATGGTTTTGCTGAGCAGTTTTTCGTAGCTATCGCAAGTTTCAAAACCTTTATCTATCGCTTCGCTTGCCTCGTCTTCATCCATATCATATACTGTGATAGTGCATACGGTATCTAGATAATACCCAGTTTTTGAAATTGGCTCTGTATTGTTTATGCTTATGTATGCTATAATGATTATTGCGATAATTGAAAAGGCAACTATTGGATAAATCAATTT
>JAAYHV010000157.1 GCA_012744355.1 Clostridiales bacterium | reverse complement strand
TGGAGGTCGAGGGTTCGAGTCCCTTCAGGATCGCCATTTACCTTTCGCGTCAAACGACGTACATATTATATTTGGTCCCGTAGTACAGTTGGTTAGTACGCCAGCCTGTCACGCTGGAGGTCGAGGGTTCGAGTCCCTTCGGGATCGCCAAACGCCAGTGTAGCTCAATTGGCAGAGCAACTGATTTGTAATCAGCAGGTTGGGGGTTCGATTCCCTCCGCCAGCTCCAAAAAATGCATTGGACATTCAGAAGATATGTGTTATAATGTTTAGTGCGCGAAAGGCGTCGAGGGATTCCCGAGTGGCCAAAGGGGGCGGACTGTAAATCCGTTAGCTGAGCTTTCGATGGTTCGAATCCATCTCCCTCGACCAAATATGCGGAAGTGGCTCAGGGGTAGAGCATCGCCTTGCCAAGGCGGGGGTCGCGAGTTCGAATCTCGTCTTCCGCTCCAATTTTGCGGATGTAGTTCAATGGTAGAACTTCAGCCTTCCAAGCTGATAGCGCGAGTTCGATTCTCGCCATCCGCTCCATAATAATTATTGTGGGCTCATAGCTCAGCTGGATAGAGCAACGGCTTTCTAAGCCGTTTGTCAGGGGTTCGAATCCCTTTGGGCTCACCATTTTTATTAATAAGCACTACAGAAACTATGGGCTCATAGCTCAGCTGGATAGAGCAACGGCTTTCTAAGCCGTTTGTCAGGGGTTCGAATCCCTTTGGGCTCACCATTTTTACCAATAAGCAGACAAAAACTATGGGGTATAGCCAAGCGGTAAGGCAACGGACTTTGACTCCGTTATCCGTAGGTTCGAGTCCTGCTACCCCAGCCAATAAGACCCATTAGCTCAGTCGGCAGAGCACTTGACTTTTAATCAAGGTGTCCGGAGTTCGAATCTCCGATGGGTCACCATTAAAAATTTTAAGAACCTCCATTTGGAGAGGTGTCCGAGTGGTTTAAGGAGCCGGTCTTGAAAACCGGTGACTCCGTAAGGGGCCGTGGGTTCGAATCCCACCCTCTCCGCCACAAATATTTAGCTTGGAGAAGTACTCAAGAGGCTAAAGAGGACGGTTTGCTAAACCGTTAGGGTTCATTTTAGGGCCGCATGGGTTCGAATCCCATCTTCTCCGCCATTTAGGGGTATAGCTCAGTTGGTAGAGCAGTGGTCTCCAAAACCACGTGCCGTGGGTTCAAATCCTACTACCCCTGCCAAAGTAAAAAAAAATATTAATATAACGGGGTGTAGCGCAGTTTGGTAGCGCAACTGGTTTGGGACCAGTGGGCCGCGGGTTCAAATCCTGCCACCCCGACCATTTTATTAGACGTGGGCCATTAGCTCAGTTGGTCAGAGCGTCCGGCTCATAACCGGCAGGTCCTGGGTTCAAGTCCCCGATGGCCCACCAATTTAATAAAAGAATTAATTCGTTTGCCCAGATAGCTCAGTTGGTAGAGCAAAGGACTGAAAATCCTTGTGTCCTTGGTTCGATTCCGAGTCTGGGCACCAAATTTAATCGCTAACAGTTAAATTGTTGGCTTCGCAAGAAGCCTATACTCGAATGTTAGCAAAGCATTAAACCAACACGTAAAAGTTCTTAGGACTTGCACCGCAAGCCTTAGGATCTTTTTAATTTATGCAATAAGCCTAAATTAAGTATAATAAGAAATGCTGTTTACCTATATAAGATACAGATAAAAGTATAGTAAGAATGAGGAATAACTCTAGATTTTATAGCATATAAATTATGTAGAAATATTGAAAGACAAAGCCCTGTTTACTGGTTTAATAAAACGTAATATTTGCCCCAATTTTTATTTGGTTAAAGTAGGTATACTAAAACTAGTTATTAGTAAATCAATAACAGTGGAATGAATTATAAAAGCGAATAAAATTAAATACCTTGAAAGGCTTGAAATGTTTGACATTTTGAGCCTTTTGTTGTATAATTAAAATGTTTAAAATATTCAATAAAAGGTGAGGAAATATGGCCCAATTATATTATCGATATAGCACAATGAATGCTGGAAAATCAATAGAACTTATAAAGGTTGCATACAACTACGAGGAAAGAGGCAAGAATGTTATGTGCATAGTTCCTTCCGTAGATGACAGATTTGGTAAAGGCGTGATAACCTCTAGAATAGGAATACAAAGAGAAGGATTAATTTGCAATGAAAATACAAACATTCTGGAAATGTTTGTAAGAGAAGATAAAAAAAACAAGATAGACTGTGTGCTAATAGATGAATGTCAGTTTTTAAAAAAGCATCATGTGCAAGAACTGGTGGAAATAGTAGATAGCTTTGATGTACCCGTGTTAGTATACGGTTTAAAAAACGATTTTAAAAATGAACTATTTGAAGGTTCATATTATATGCTTATATATGCTGATAAGATTGAAGAAATAAAGACGATTTGTTGGTGCGGACGAAAAGCGACTATGGTTGCTAGAGTGGTAGACGGACAAATTGTAAAACAAGGAGATCAAATACTAGTTGGCGGTAATGAATTATATGTCTCCCTATGTCGTAAGCACTACAATGATGGACGACTTAGCGGTGATGAAAAAATGGAGGTCAAATAATGAGAATTATTAGTAAGGCAATGAGGATGTTCGTAGCGCTATCGTTAATAGTAGCTATGGTATTTACTTATTCGTTTAGTTATTCCTACGCAGCAACTGATTCTAATTATGGTTATGTAAATTCGAGTGCAGGATTAAATGTTAGAAAAGGTCCAAGTACTAACTTTGGTCAATCCACGATGCTTAAAAATAATTCAAAGGTAACCATTTATGAAGAAAAATTTGTAAGTTCTTCCAGCAGTAGTAAGTCTAAAATATGGTTAGCTATTAACAGCAGTAAAAACCAATATGTTAGATCTGATTACATAGATGGTGTTCATTACAGCGTCAGAAAAGGAGTTACAACTGTAGACCTTAATTATAGAACAGGCGCAGGAGTAGGCATGAAGCGCGCGGGAACATTTAAAAAAGGTCAGAAAATAAGCGTAGTTTGTGATGCTAAGACTCATGACAATCATTCTTGGTATAAAGTAAAAGTAGGGTCGAAGTATTACTACGTAAGTTCGAAATATGTTACATTAAATAGTACAAGTACTCCAACTCCGACTCCTAGTCCAACTAAACCTGAAGATAATAATAATTCCGAATTTAATTGTAGAGTTACTGGAAGTGTTAATGCTTCTTTTGGATTAAATGTCAGAAAAGGTCCTGCTACAAATTATGCAAAGGTAGGACATTTATCCGATAATTTGGGAGTAAATATTTACAGTGAAAAATTCGTATCTTCTAATAATTACTCAAACTCATACGTTTGGTTGAAAATAGATAACACCAATGAAAAGTATGTTCGATCAGATTTCGTTGACAAAGTTAAGTATCAGGCAACACAAGGTCAAATAACAAAAAGCACAAGTTATAAATATGGCGCTGGAGACAGCATGAAAAATGCTGGAACATTTAAAACAGATGAAAAAATAAATGTTGTTTGCAAATCATATTCTAAAGAAAATACCTTATGGTACAAAGTCAAAGTAGGTAGTAAATATTACTACGTGATAGCTAAGAATGTAAGTTTTACTATAAAACCAGATGCACCAGTTGAAAAACCTATAGAAAAACCGGATACACCTGTTGAAAAACCAGCAGATAAAAATGTTTTAATAACAGAAGGTAAGGTAAATGCTAGCTACGGACTAAACGTCAGAAAAGGACCTAGCGTAGGCACTTCCCAAGTTGGATCTTTAACAGATAATCAAGCGATAAATATATATGAAGAAGAATTTGTAAGTGATACTAGCTACAGCCAAGATTACGTTTGGCTTAAAATTGACAATAAAAACGATAAATACGTTAGATCTGATTATGTAGATAATATCGTATATCATTCTACCTATGGTAAAACAACCACCTACCTTAATTATAGAATAGGTGCAGGAACAAAAATGACTAAGGTTGGAATGCTTGAAAAGGATAAGACAATTGAAATTGTTGCAAAGGCAAAGAGTAATTCAAATCAATTGTGGTACAAAATCAAACATAACGGTTTATATTATTATGTTAGTGCTGAATTTGTAGATTTAAATGATGGATTAACACCAGAAGAACCTTCTGGAACCACGACTCCACCTGTGATGCAGGAAAAAGAATTCGAAGCCTTCATGACTAAAGAGGGATTTCCAGAAAGTTATAAAGTAAAACTAAGAGAACTTCATGCAGCACATCCTAGTTGGGTGTTTTATGCGCAGCAAATTAAAATACCTTATGAAAGCGTTATTGATAAAGAAGCAAAAACCGGCGCTTCTAGCCCTAGTTTAATTAGTTACATATATCCGGATTCATACAAATCAGTGGCTGATGGAGATTATGCATTTGGAAAATACACTAAGACTAAAGCAAATGGAAGTAAAAATGGTGTATTCATATACAACAATGCTGAATTTGCGATAGTTGATGAAATCTTTACTTCAGATACTGCGGCTTGGTCAAAAGTAGAGTTTAACGGTCAAACTGGATATATTGAATCATCAGATATACGTGATGCAAAATACAAAACTGTTCAGGGAACAGCTAATATACGTACTAACGTTAGAAAAGGTGCTAGTACAAAAACCGCTGTATTAGGAACATTTCCAAAAGGGGAAAAATTTGAAATAGCATTGCTTGTTACAGCTAGCAACGGAACAAAATGGTATAAGATTAAGTACGGTAACAGTTATGCTTATATACATGAACCTAATCTAGATATTAAGGGAAGCACCAGTAAAGGGACAGGCAAAATAGATAAAGAAACCTATATTTCTCACGATGCGGGTGGTTGGAAGGCTGCTGACAGAAGCGCGGTATCATACTATATGGATCCTAGGAATTTCTTAAATACAAATGATATATACATGTTTGAGGATCTTGCTTTCCACCCAGAGTATCAAACCGAAGAGTTAGTAGGTAAAATAATATCAGGAACACAACTTTCTTCCAAAGGATTTAAAGCGTCTTGGTTTGTAGAAGCAGGACAAAAGTATAAAGTGAGTCCTGTTCATTTAGCAGCTAGAGCTAAAGTAGAAACAGGCGGTGGTTCTGGAGTAGCATTATCTGGCACACCATTTAATTACAACGGTGGGAATTTCAGTGGAATATATAATCCGTATAATATAGGCGCATCAAGTTGCTCAAATCCTGTCTTAAAAGGACTCTATTGGGCAGCTACAGGAACATCGTACCAAAGACCTTGGAACGATAAAAGAAAGAGCGTAATTGGCGGAGCGCAGTTTATTTCAAGCGGATATATTAACAATAACCAAAATTCAATGTATACACAAAAGTTTAATGTAGCAAATGGACTTACTAGAGTAGCGACACACCAGTATATGACAAATATAACAGCGCCACTTCAAGAATCTGCAGCAGTTAGAAATCAATATAAAAATCTTGGTATTACAAATGAAACATTAACTTTTATAATTCCAGTTTACCAAAACATGCCTACAAAAGCTGTAAATAAGCCTACAGCAGCTGGCAACAACAATTGCTTTATGAGTATGATTAGCGTAGATGGATATGAATTTACAAAACCTTTTGATAAAGATAGCACGACATATACATTATCAAAGACTTTAGGTTCTTCTGTAAGCTCGATAAACATTAAAGCGTACCCAAATGCCAAAGATGCAGTAGTGTCTGGGGCAGGAGTAGTAAATATTAAAACGGGTAAAAATGAGATAAAAATAAAAGTCAATTCATCTAGCGGAAAGATTAAGACCTACACAATTATAGTTAATAAGAAATAATGAAGCAGCGGCTTAACAGCCGCTGTACTTTTTCCCTTGACATGTATCTCTTTTAACTAATTCATTATTTATTGAGTTTAGTATGGTAAGTTTCTTATAACTCCATTCAGGCGTTAGCAGAATTGATCTTGGAGCATCAGCTGTTAGCCTGTGCATAGTAATATCCTTAGGTATGATTTCAAGTATTCTAATTACTAAATCAACGTAATCATCTATTGAGTCAAAGGACGTATAACTTGGCATTAAACTGGCTAATGTGGAATTTTTAACTAAGTTTAGCATGTGTAGTTTGATGCCAAACACTTGTTTTTCACAGACATATCTTACAGAATTAAACATATCTTCCTCGGATTCGCCAGGAAGACCAAGTATAAGATGAACTACTGTTTTTATATCTTTTGATTTTAATTTTTCTATGCTGTTCTCAAAATCGATCAAAGTATATTTTAAGTTGAAGAAATCTGAAGTTTTTTCATTACTAGTTTGTAAACCAAGCTCAACCCACATAAAATAGTTTTTATTTATTTCGCTTAAAAGATTTAAAACTTCATCATCGATGCAGTCTGGCCTTGTACCTATAACTATCCCTTCGATTAGAGGATTGTTTAGTGCCTCATAGTATTTTTCTCTTAGCTCTTCTATTGGGGCATAAGTGTTTGTGTGATTTTGGAAGTAAGCAAGATATTTAGCTTTTGGCCATTTAACAGATAAGAGTTCTATCTGCTTATCAATTGTTGATGCGAACTCACCTGAGCCCTTAGCAGAGCAAAATGCGCATCCACCGTAGCCTTTAGTTCCGTCTCTGTTTGGACATGTGAAACCCCCGTCTAAAGCCAATTTAATTGTTTTTTGACCGAACTCTTTTTTTAAATAGTCGTTAATAGAATAATAGCGATTGTTCATAAAATTCTCCATTTTCTTTACAATTTGACTTAAATAGTACAAATTAATTTAGTTATATGATATAATAATAAATTGTAAATGTGAATAGTTTTTTGGAGGAAATTTATGAAAAATAAAACAGAAGGAATATATATTGGTGAAGAAAGCCAAGAATATAAACTGAAATTTTCAGAAATAGCTGAATCCAATTTAGATATCAACAAACCGACGGTCCTTTTGCATAGCTGTTGTGGGCCTTGCAGTACTGCTGTGGTTGAAAGATTAGCTCCTAATTACCATGTAACCGTATTTTTCTATAATCCAAACATTATGGACAGAGAAGAATACTATAGGAGAAGAGATGATCAACTTAAGTTTTTAGAAATATTTAACCATGAACACAAAAATGAATATTTTGTTGACTATTTAGAAGGAGAATATACGCCAGATACATTTGTAAGCCTAGCTACTGATTTAAAAGATGAGCCAGAGGGCGGTCTTAGGTGTAGTATATGTTTTAAGCTTAGATTAGATAAAACGGCTGTAATAGCTAAATCATTAGATAAGGATTTATTTGCAACGACGCTTACGATAAGTCCACATAAGAACTATCAGCTTATTTCGGCTATAGGAAATGGCATTTCACAAAACCTAGGAATAAAATATTTAGATGAGAATTTTAAGAAAAAAGGTGGCTTCCAAAGAAGCATAGAGCTATCTAAAAAATATGATCTATACAGACAAACATATTGCGGTTGCGATTATTCAAAGATAAATGATGAGGGTAAATAAAATGGAAACAGTTATAAGTCCGAAAGGATATGAATCAAAATTAGGATTACTTGAAACACAAAGAGGTATAAAAAAAATCAAAGACTACTTTCAACAAGAGTTAGCTTATGGTCTAAAACTTAGAAGAGTATCTGCACCCTTGTTTGTATTTCCTGAAACTGGCTTAAACGATGAATTAAACGGTTATGAAAGAAGAGTGGAATTCACATTAGGTGGCTTAAATGAAAAAAAAGTTGAGGTAGTCCAGTCATTAGCAAAATGGAAAAGAATGGCCCTTGAGAAATATAAAATAGAACCAGGTAACGGCATATATACTGATATGAACGCTATTAGAAGAGATGAAGAGTTAGACAATATTCATTCTGTATACGTAGATCAATATGATTGGGAAAAAGTGATTACTAAAGAACAGCGTACTATTGAATACCTAGAAGAAACTGTAGTGACTATATACAATTCTATTAAAAATTTAAGTGACTATGTTAACAGACTTTATAGAGAAGTTCAGACTGAGCTGCCTAATGAAATAAAATTTGTTACAACTCAGGAGCTAGAAGATAGATGGCCAGATAAGACGGCAAAAGAGAGAGAAGACTTAATTACTGAAGAGTTTAAAGCAGTATTCATAGAGAAAATTGGTGGACCTCTTAAATCTGGCAAAACGCATGATGGAAGAGCTCCAGACTATGATGACTGGGAATTAAACGGAGATATCATACTTTGGAACGATGTTTTAGATAAAGCCTTTGAACTATCTTCCATGGGAATAAGGGTTGATAAAGATTCAATGCTTAGTCAATTAAAATATGATGATTCTATGGACAGATTAAACCAACCATTTCATAAAAATGTTGTAGAAGAATTGTTACCTTACTCTATTGGAGGCGGTATAGGGCAAAGTAGATTATGCATGTACTTTTTAAGAAAGGCACATATCGGAGAAGTTCAGGCTTCAGTATGGTCTGAAGAAATGATTAATGAATGCGAAGATAACAACATATTTTTACTTTAAGGAGGAACCTTGAAATACATCAACGTTATAGTGGATATTAAGAGCCATAATTTAGACACGCCTTATACATATTCATGCGATAATGATGATGTTAAAATTGGTGATAAAGTATACGTGAATTTCTCGAAGTATAAAAAACCGATAAGTGGATACGTTGTGGAAGTTGATGCCATTCCTAATATTGACTTAAAGAAAATTAAACCGATAGAATCATTACAATCAGATAAATCATTAAATGAAGAAATGATAGATACAGCCCTTTGGATGAAAAAGAGATATGGAATTAGATTCATAGATGGTATCAAAGTATTTACTGTGATAGGTAAAAATCCAAAGCAAAAAATATTAAAAACAATATATGAAGAAAGTATTGATGGAGATATAGTTTTAAACGTTGATCAAATAAAAGCAAAAGAAAACATCTGTAAATCTATTGAAAATAGAGAGCAGATGCCTTTTCTTATTAATGGGGTTACAAACTCTGGTAAAACTGAAATATATATGGCGGCTATAGAAAAAGCATTAAGTGAAGGTAGAAATGCCGTAATGCTTGTGCCAGAAATAGCCCTTACTAAGCAGACTAAAGACAGATTAGCTTTAAGATTTACGGAAGAAAAAGTAGCAGTGCTGCATAGTAAATTAAAAGGATCTGAGAAATTAGATGAGTGGTTAAGACTAAGAAATGGAAATGCACGCATAGCCATAGGCACAAGATCGGCTGTATTTGCACCAATAGATAATATCGGTGTAATAATAATCGATGAGGAGCATGAATCCACATATAAATCAGATCAAAACCCTAAATATGAAACCGTTGATATAGCTTTTAAAAGGGCGCAACACCACAAAAGTGTTATAATTATGGGAAGTGCCACACCTTCGGTCACTTCGACGTACAGAGCCAAACAAGGCCTATATAAGCAGCTTGACATGAAGAGTCGTATAGATGGTAGCAATATGCCTGAAATAGACATAGTGGATATGAGAGATGAAATAAAAAGAGGCAATTTCACACCTTTTAGTAGGCAAACATATAAACAAATTAAGGACACTTTAAATAAAAATGAACAAGTAATACTTTTTTTAAATAGGAGAGGCTTTTCTCCAAATATTCAGTGCAAGGAATGTGGCAACAGAATAACTTGTGATGAATGCGGAGTATCCATGGTATACCACAAGAGCGCAGGTGCTTTAGTATGCCATTATTGCGGAAGAAAGGTAAAGGTACCTAATTCTTGCCCTGAATGCGGAAGTAAATATATTAAATTCTCAGGCATAGGAACAGAAAAAGTCGAAGAAGAAACAAAACGAATGTTTCCTGATGCAGTAGTTGAAAGACTCGATTTAGATACTGCTAAGAAGCAAAGCGATGTGGATAGAATAATATCTCAATTTATAAAAGGAAAGACGAATATATTAATAGGCACACAAATATTAGCAAAAGGTTTAGATTTTAAAAATGTAGGCCTAGTAGGAATTATTATGGCAGATTTATCCCTTAATATTCCAGATTATAGGTCGGCTGAAAGAACTTTTGAGCTTATAACGCAAGTAGCTGGAAGAGCGGGGCGCGGAGGTAAAGAAGGTAAGGTGATAATTCAGACATATACACCAGACAACTATGCTATACAAACCGCTGCGAGTTACGATTACGATAAATTCTATGAAATAGAAATAAATCACAGAAAAATTATGAAATATCCACCATTTAGCGACATTATTGTAGTAATGTTTATGTCAATTAGTAAAACTATATCAAAATCTAATGCTATGAAATGCAAAGTTAAAGTAGAAGCTTTAGATGGAAGCGTATTATATGATGTAAAAGCGACTACTAGGTTCACTGATGAAAAAAAATTCAGATACTATTTTTTAGTTAAATGTATGAAAGGCTATAGGAATCAGCACGTTAGAGAGTTAGTTGAATACAGAAAGTATTTAACTGAAGAAAATATAAATTGTCAAATGGATATTGACATTAATCCATATGGTCTATTTTAGGAGGGAAAAATGGCATTAAGAAAAATTACTATAGAGGGCGACGAAGCTCTTAGGAAGAATTGTAAAACAATAACAAACATAAATGACAGAATTAAGATATTAGCAAGCGACATGGTAGAAACCATGAAAAAAGAAAGCGGAGTTGGGCTAGCTGCTCCACAAGTCGGAGTATTAAGACGCATGTTTGTTTCAGAACCTGAGCCTGGTGAAGTATATATAATGATTAACCCGGTTATAACGGAGCAAGAAGGAACGCAAGAATCCACAGAAGGCTGCTTAAGTGTACCTGGATTTATCGGTCTAGTTGATAGACCTATGTCAATTAAAATGGAAGCTCAAGATATAGAAGGCATAAAACATAAATACGAATTTACAGGATTTTACGCAGTTGTTATGTGCCATGAAATAGATCATTTAAATGGTGTTTTATATGTTGATAAATCAAAGCAAACAATGACTAACGAAGAGTATGAAGATTTATTGCTAAATTCCGAAATAGATGAAGAGGTAGATATTTAATGCGTATTGTATTTATGGGAACGCCAGATTTTGCCGAAGTTTCTTTAAAAGAATTGATCAAATCAAAACACGAAATATTATGCGTAGTTACTCAGCCAGACAGAAAGAGAAACAGAGGTAAGATAACTTATTCAGATGTCAAAAACCTAGCTATAAAACACGATATTAAAGTGTTGCAACCTGAAAGGTTAAAGGGAAACCAAGATTTTTTAGATGAGTTAAAGGAAATGGAACCTGATTTAATTGTGGTAGTTGCTTTTGGTCAAATATTACCTAAGGAAATATTAGAATTACCTAAATATGATTGTATAAATGTACATGGTTCGATATTGCCAAAACTAAGAGGGGCTTCTCCTATTCATCATGCCATATTAAATGGTGAAGAAAAAACTGGAGTATCCATAATGAAAATGGAACAAGGCCTTGATAGCGGCCCAGTATATTCTGCTAAGGAAACTTACGTAAACGATAAAGACATAGCTTATCTTTATGAGGAGTTAGCGCTTATGGGAGCTAAGCTTCTCATAGAAACGATTGAAAAAATTGAAAAGAGGGAAATTGAGCCTCGAAAACAAAATGACAGCTTAAGTACATACGCACCTACGATTAAAAAATCTGATGGCAAAGTAGATTTTAATGATAATGCAGTTAATATAAACAGAAAGATAAAAGCTTTTTCTGTATGGCCTGGCGCTTTTAGTAAAGTAGACGGCAAGACTTACAAATTTTATCAAGCTACTGCAATAGATCAAGAAAATGATGCTGAAAACGGCACTATAATAAGTGCTGATAATTATATAGACATAAAATGTGGAAAAGGCATAATAAGAATAACGGAAATACAAGCAGAAGGAAAAAGAAGAATGCCGGTTAGCGAATTTACTAAAGGCAATGCCTTAAAGCCTGGCATGAAATTCGAATAGATGGAGGAATAAATGTTTTTAAACTATTATAGTTCGATGATCATATTAATACCTGCGATTATATTTGCCATGTTTGCTCAAGGAGCAGTCAAACGCAATTATGAAAAATATTCTAAAGTTAGAAATAAGAGAAATATTTCCGGCGCAGAAGCTGCTAGAAGAGTTTTAAACCAAAATGGATTAACGGAAATTCAGATTAATAAAATAGCAGGTAATCTAACTGACAATTACAACCCTAGAAACAGAACTTTAAATTTATCTACAAAAGTATATGATGATAAAACAATAAGTTCAGTTAGCATAGCATGCCATGAAGTTGGACATGCTATTCAGCATGCAAATAATTACATACCTTTGATGATAAGAAATGGAATAGTGCCAGTTGTAAACTTAGCTTCAAAGGCATCATGGCCTTTGATCTTTGTAGGTATAATTTTATCTACAAGGAATGAAATTGGAGGGCTTCTTTTTAATATAGGAGTTATTACTTTCATAGTGGTAATTCTTTTTCACTTGATAACATTACCTGTTGAATTAAACGCAAGCAATAGGGCGATAAACCAGATGAAGGAGCTCTATTTGATAGATGAAGAAGAAATAGGAGGCAGTAAAAAGGTGTTAAGAGCAGCGGCTATGACTTATGTGGCTGCTTTAGCAGTAGCTGCGGCCAATCTTATCAGAATACTAGCCATAAGAGGTAATAGATAGCATGTATAAGGACAGGGAAGCTATATTTGATGCATTATACAGCATATTGATTGATAAAGCATATTCTAATATAGCTATAAACCATGCTTTAAAAAAGCATGAAGTTTACTCAAAAAAATATGTGAGAAATGTAGTTAAGGGAGTTTTAAGATATCTGCTTTTACTAGATTATTATATCGACAGTTTGTCTAAAAAAGGAATTAAAAGCATAAAGAATAGGGATTTATTACTGATAAGAATTGGGATGTATGAAATACTATTTCTAGACGGCGTGCCGGATTACGCTACAGTAAATCAAATAGTCGTTATGGCTAAAAAGAAGTGTAAGGGTAGAGAAAAGTTTATTAATGGTATACTCAGAACGTTTATAAGGACTAAAGATGAGATCAAGCTTCCAGTAGGCGAGAACGCTGCTATATCAGTAATTGAATCTTTTCCTATACATTTAGTTGAAATGTTTATAAAGCAATACGGTAAAGACAATGCTATTAAGATCATAAAGGGACTAAATGAGACTCCCCAATTAACATTAAGATATAATAGGCTTAAAACAAATAGAGAAAAACTAATTGATGAGATGGAAGGCTTAGAACCTTCTGAAATGACGGATTTGACTATAATAGCAAAAAATAGTGAGATTATAAGCAGTGAACAATATAAAAAAGGAATGTTTTCAGTTCAAGGTGAAGCTTCAGTTATGGCTATTTTGTCCTTTGACTTAGAACCTAACAGTAAAGTATTAGACATGTGCGCCGCGCCAGGCGGAAAAACAACTTGCATGGCAGAAATAATGAATAACGTAGGCTCAATAACGGCATGCGATATATATGAACACAGACTAAGGCTAGTAGAAAACGAGTGCGAAAGACTATCAATAGAAATAGTTGATACGAAAAACATGGATGGATCTGTTTATGATTCTAACTATGAGGAGTGTTTTGACTATGTGCTTGCTGATGTTCCGTGTTCAGGACTTGGTGTAATAGGAAAGAAACCTGAAATTAAATATAATTGCAGTATTAAAGAAATGAAAGAGTTACCTGAAATACAGTATAATATATTGTTAAATGCAGGCAAATACGTTAAAAAGAACGGTTATGTTATGTACAGTACATGTACGCTTAACAAAGAAGAAAACGAAAAAGTTGTTGATAGATTTCTTAAGAATAACAACGAATTTAAAGTAGTTGAAATAAACACCACTTTACCTTATAATGGTAAAGTAGATGGTTTTTTCTATTGTAAAATAATAAAATTTAGATAATAGGAAGGGTACAATGAAAGCGGGATTTTTAACTGATAGAGGAAGGCGAAGAAAAAATAACGAGGATTACATCAAAATTATTGATGACATCGGACTTTACCTATTAGCTGATGGCGTAGGAGGTAGTCGATCTGGAGAAGTAGCTAGCGAAGAAACAGTAGAATCTTTTGCTAATTATATAAAACTCAGGATAGGCGATGTTCAAGAAGAATTTGATATAATTGGTTTATTGGAAGAAGCAATGAATTTTGTCAATAAAAAAATTCATGCCTTGTCAAGAGATAAAAAAGAAAATATAGGAATGGCGACCACTTTTGTCTATGCGCTTATAAAGGATGGGACTTCATATATAGGAAACGTGGGAGACAGCAGAGCATATTTGATACATAATAAAGAAATTATTCAAATAACAGACGACCATACTTATGTGAATGAACTTTTAAAAGCTGGTCTGCTTACTAAGGAAGAAGCGAAAAAACATACTAAGAAAAACATCATAACTAGAGCTATAGGAGCGGAAGAAGTCGTAAAAGCTGATTTATTCACATTTCCTATAGATTTAGGGGATAAGATGATTTTATGTAGCGATGGCTTATATGATGAAATTTCGGATGATGACATACTAAACATCATAAATAAGCATGATGATATGCAAATGTGCGCGAAAGAATTAATTGAAACAGCTAATAATTGCGGTGGAAACGATAACATATCGACGATCTGTATAAAAATAATGGAGGAAGAACATGAGTAATAGATTGTTATCAGGTAGATACGAATTGCTTGAAAAAATTGGTGAAGGTGGCATGGCCGTAGTTTACAAAGCTAAAGACAAGCTTTTGAATAGATTTATAGCTGTGAAAATTCTTAGACCAGAATTTACAAAAGATGCATCTTTTGTAGAGAACTTTAAAAGAGAATCGCAATCAGCAGCAGGCTTATCTCATCCTAACATCGTTGGAGTATATGATGTAGGAAGAGAAGGTAATATAAATTATATAGTTATGGAATTAATCGAAGGTAAAACTTTAAGCGAAGTAATAGCTGAAGAAGCACCAATGGACTATAAAAAAGTAATTGATATTACAAAACAGCTAGCTTCAGCACTAAAATCGGCACATAATAACAATATTATACATAGAGACGTTAAGCCTCATAATATATTGATTACAGAAGATGGCACAGCAAAATTAGCTGACTTTGGTATAGCTAAAGCAGTTAACGATGCTACATTAACAACAAACAATTCAATAATAGGTTCCGTGCACTATTTTTCCCCTGAGCAAGCTAGAGGTAATTATGTAGATGAGAGATCAGATATATATTCTTTAGGTATAGTAATGTATGAAATGTTAACTGGCAAAGTTCCGTTTGATGCTGATAATCCTGTATCAATTGCGTTAAAGCATATAAACGATGAAATAATACCGCCTACACAATTAGTAAGAGGTATACCACCTGCACTAGAAAGAACTGTGTTAAAAGCAACTGATAAGTTCCAATCAAACAGATGTAAAAGTGCAGAAGAATTAATTGAAGAACTTGATAATATAGAATTTGTAACAAGAGTTGTAGGAAATTCTGTTTTTCTAGCTGCATCAGAACAAGTAGAGCAGAGCAGGATAAACCAAAGTGATAACGAAGAAAAAGAAAACGAAAGTGATGACAAAAACGATAAGAACAAGAAAAAAGGTTTTTTAGCAAACCTAGGCGAAGATAAGAAAAAACGTAATATAATCATAGCAGTAGTAGTGGCTATTTGTCTAATACCACTAATATACCTACTGACCACTATGATAGGCGGTGAAGAATTAATCAAAGTACCTGATTTAGAAAACATGACATATGAAGAAGCGGTAACTAAATTAGAAGAGATGAATTTAGAAATTGAAAAAGGCGATGATGTTTTCAGTGCCGATGTAGAAGAAGGAAAGGTAGCTGAACAAGACCCTAAATCAGGCACAGAAGTCAAAGAAGAAATGACGATTACAGTGAATTTAAGTAAAGGTAGTAAGGATGGATCTGTACCAAATCTAGTAGATATGAACGAATCTAGTGTATCAGATTACCTTGAAGAATATGGATTTGTACTGGGTTCTGTTAAACAAGAGACAAATACAGAACCAGCAGGTACTATACTATCACAGACACCTGTAGCTGGCACTGTGGCTGAAAAAGGTGAAAGAATAAACATAGTAGTCAGCGATGGTAAAGGTGAAAAAGAAGGCGTAGTACCTATGCTAATAGGTATAGAAATCAATTCTGCTAAAAAGCAAATAAATGATGCAGGATTTAAAGTAGGAATAATCACATACGATGAGAGCGAAATATATGCTGAAGGATATGTAATGTGGCAAGAACATGCTGCTAATACTAACATAAACCAAGGAACAACTATAAATGTTAAGGTTAGTAAAGGTCCACCTGTAGTAGACCCAGGAGAAGAAATAGGCGGCGAAGACGAACCCCCTACTGAATAATTATGATAGGTAAAGTTATTAAAGGGATAGGTGGTTTTTACTTTGTAAAATCCGATGATTTAGTAATTAGAGGTCAAGGTAGAGGTATACTTAAAAAAAATAAAGGGGTAATTAAAATTGGTGATCAAGTAGAATACGAATTAAGACCTGATGGGGAATGTATTATAACTAAGATATTTGCCCGAAATAATGAATTAGTAAGACCTGCTATATCTAATATAGATAAATTAATAGTAACGGTCGCTGCAAAATCACCTAATCCTAACTTTCTTTCTGTAGACAAATTATGCATCATATCAGAATACTTAAACGTACCTGTTATGATTTGTGTAAACAAAATTGATTTGATTGAAAAAAATGAACTAGGCAATATACTAGATATTTATAAGGATGTTTATGAGGTTGTATTAGTAGATGCAAAGCATAATAAAGGCATAGATGAACTATTAAAAGCGATAGAAGGCAAAACTGTCGCCTTAGTAGGTCCTTCTGGAGTAGGGAAATCAACCATACTAAATAGCATTTTACCTCTGGCTAAAGCAGAAACAGGTGAACTTAGCTCAAAAACAGATAGAGGTAAACATACCACTAGGCACGCTGAAATCTTTAGTATAAATGATAATACTAATATATTTGACACGCCTGGGTTTACATCACTAGATTTGCCCGATATTAGCATTGATGAAATAAGAAAACTTTTCCCTGAATTTAACAGTTACAGCAAGAAATGCAGATTTAGAGATTGCATGCATATTAACGAGCCAGAATGCAGTGTGAAATCAGCAGTTGAAAAAGGTTTAATTGGGGATAGTAGATATAAGGCTTATTTAAGCTTTATTAATGAAGCAAGAGATAATAGTAAGTATTAAGGATATGGAGGACAGTATGATTAAATTAGCACCATCACTTTTAGCTGCAGATTTTTCCCAGTTGGGTAAAGACGTAAAAATAGTGTGCGATGCAGGAGCAGATTTTTTGCACATAGACGTTATGGATGGTCACTTTGTGCCAAACATCAGCTACGGGGCATGTGTTGTGAAAAGTTTGAATAATATCACTACTGTGCCTTATGATATTCATTTAATGATAGCAAACCCTGATCTATACTTAAAGGAGTTTGTAACGGACAAAACAGCCTATATAACAGTACATCAGGAAGCCTGTGCACATTTAAACAGAACGATAAACAACATTAAGGAAATGGGGATTAAAGCTGGCGTATCAATTAATCCAGCGACTCCTGTATCCACATTAAGCGAAGTTCTGGATTTAGTAGACTTAGTGCTTGTTATGTCAGTTAACCCAGGCTTTGGGGGACAATCATTCATAGAAAATTCCCTTGATAAAGTAAAAGAATTAAAGCGTATAAGGGAAGAAAAGGGACTAGAGTTTAAAATAGAAATTGACGGTGGAGTAAATCTAGATAATATAAGCAGGGTAAAAGCTGCAGGTGTAGACATTGCTGTTGCTGGATCTGCTGTATTTAAAGCCAAAGATATAAGAAAAAGAATTATTGATCTAAAGAACGCGTAATTTAAAACGGACGAAAGTCCGTTTTTTTTAGTACTAAAAAACCTGAGCAAATCATGCTCAGGTTTTTGAATGTGTGCCAGGCATGGCACTAATCTAGCTAGTGAAAGTCTAGCCACAGGTATTTACCACCAAGTGTAGTGAACCACAAGTTGGTATCAGTAATGGTATAGATGAAGGAAGTGGTGTAGCAAAATTCTTGAGCCTAGGAACAGAAACTTGATAAGGCGATTAAGTGGGTGAGGTTGCATTACAAACTTAAGCCCAAAAGGTAAACGTAAACCGAAGTTGTAAATCAAGAGGTTTTGGAATGAAAGATTAGCGTCTTACCCTGGGAGACCCTACCCATATATAAAAAGCTATAGTCAAAAAAGGTTTAGGGAGGGAGTCAGATGAAGTTATAGTAGTTGTAATAACTGAAGGACTGAAACGATTTATAGTACAAATCGTTATTCATAAAATAATACATAAGCTAGAAATCGGATGGACAAGACAAGTAGGAAGGTAACCGAGGAATATT
>JAAYHV010000156.1 GCA_012744355.1 Clostridiales bacterium | reverse complement strand
TAACCGCATTCTGGGAAGTTCCCCAAAAAGATTTGATCTTTAGATGCTGTTTAATCCATTTGAAAAATAGTTCTATTTGCCAACGGTTCTTATAAAGCATTGCAACCTGATCGGCTGTGAGTTCAAAATTATTTGTAAGGAATATGAGCGTCGTGTTCTTATCCCTGTCATAAAATGCAACTCTCCTGAGTCTTTCAGGATAATCTTTAGATGTGTAGAATCCTTTCAGGAAACCTGTCTGATCAGTTATGACACCTGTAGCTTCATCTACTGGATTATTAGTCTTAACTTCAAACTTCAGGTTCTTTTTGGCTCTGACTACAAATGAAGATTCCAGTTTTGTAATCCTATAAAGACGGGTGTAATCAACATATCCTCTGTCGAAGATATAATAGGCACCAATCTCATAAGGAATTACATCCATTGCATTCATGTCATTAACCGAAGCAGTTGTAATATGCACAAAAACCGGTACTTGTGTGGTTATATCCAGAAGGGTGTGTATTTTTACTCCACCCTTATTCTTGCGAAACTTAGCCCACCAGAATACCGACAAGCACAAATCGACGGTTGTGGAATCGAAAGCATAGACTTTACCTTTTATCTCAAAATCGTGGTTTTCTAGCTTTTGTCTTGCAACTCCGATGAGATAATAAGCAAACTCTTCAAAGATTCTATAATCACGATTTTCATTTGCTTTGGATAGATTACTACGGGTAACACTTTTCCCAAAACCGAGATGGTAACTTTTTCTGTTGTGGGCTTCAATTGCCACAATCAAATCACGTAAACTGTCACGGTTGGTAAGTTGCCCGAACACCATTACAAGAAGTTGATTCCAACATGTAAAATGTTTTACGTATCTGTTGCCATCATACTTTAAGACAATGGTGTCAAAAACTCGCTGAGGTAAGAATTCTACAATTTGAGCATACACGAATTTGCCTTTATTCATAGTTCCTTCATAATAAAAAGAACAAAAATAAAAATTCAAATCGTCACGCCGAAAAAAGACCTGTAAAGTATAGTATATCAATAATTTCAAAGAATATTTTCTGATTTTTAGTGGACACTAATGATTTTCATTATTTATCTAAATATTTGTTACATTTGCATCGAATCTAATGCAGATACTGATGAGAGAACTACGTTTCCACCTCTACATTTGGATTAAATAAAACAACAATGACAAGAGTTGTAATTGATTATCAATGACATAGAATATAGATATAATTAAATATTAACAATGGAATCTATTCAAAAAAAAGAAAACAAACTATTTGAACTCTGGGAAAAAGAGTTTAACAAAAATGGAGACACCGGCTTCTGTTATGACGGGTTAATATTTAATGGGGAGTTATGTAACGAATCTTATAACAGAGAAAGTGGAAATCAAGAAGAATTATGGAACAACGCCAAAAGAAAAGTTCTCTTCTTCATGAAAGATCCAAATAATAATGAAGGAGAAGATTACAGAAATTGGGGATTATATCAAAAAACTTCCAGCACATTTTTTAGGTTTATTTACTCATGGTTAAACGGTTTATCAACCGTTTCTGCAGAAAGCACAATTCCACCGATAGTAAATGAATTAGATAGAGGAGTACCATTATGTATTGTCAATGCAAAAAAGAAATCCGGAGGTTCATCCGTCTCGTATAGTGAGGTGTACGCTCATGTGGAAAAATACGGCAAATTATTATGGCAACAGTTTGAAATATATTCTCCAAACATAATTGTATGTGGTGGTAGTTGGAAAATGGCTAATATCGCTAAAGAGTTATTTAAGAAATATAGCAATATCCAGTTTATTAAGATGGAAGATAGCAACTGGATTTGGTATTCTCCCGAAAAGAAAATAATATTAATAGACAGTTATCACCCTGGGGCATTTAAATCAAATGAAGAGAAATATGATACTCTAATTGAGCATTTCCAAATGTTTCTGAAGTTAAACTTGTTTGATTTATAATGCTAATTTCATTTATGAATTAAACCCATAAGGTATATCCTGTCAAAAGTGAAAGAACAACTAACCATTTTGAAAAGAGAAAAGTTGAAAAGCTTTGTGAACAGTTTTATTCCAATCGATCATTTATGATGAAACACATTCTTGAAAGAATAAACGAATAATATGTAATAGATATATTACTTTTGCATAAAATTAGTAATATGACAATTGCCATAATCGGTGGAGGTGCGGCAGGTTTTTTCTTGGCAATAAATCTAAAGCGATTAGC
>JAAYHV010000155.1 GCA_012744355.1 Clostridiales bacterium | reverse complement strand
TTCGCTCGAATTCCTTTACCGTTTTCTATTTTCTCTCCTCATTAACTGAAATTTTTAAGAAGTCTGCAGAATATAAGATTTTCAGGGTCAGTAAATAGAACTAACCGAAATTAGCGCTTCAAAAGTAATATTGAAATTTAAATATTACTAGCCCAAGGCCAATGAATCCAAAGAACCAATACGTGATTTAGGATACTTTTGTCAACAAGAATATGTGACCTGGGACTATAAGGAAAGCTTGATAATTGATAGGAAAACTGAAACCATTGAACAAATACAAAATATTGGCTCAGGATGCATTGTTTCAAGAAAATTTTAAATTCAGGAAGGAGTTGGGTTTCTGTGAAAACACAGGTTGTGGATAAAATACAGAAACTCAAGAAAGAATCATATTTACAACTATCGATATCGTTGTTATACTAATTTTAGAATATCGATAACATTCGATATCATCGAAGCATATAGATATATAAAGGAGGTAATTTCATGGTTCGGTCATATGCAGAATATATTCCAGTCTTTAAAGCTATATCTGATGAAACACGTCTAAGGATAATTGATATGCTATCTTGTGGAGAAATGTGTGCATGTGATATTTTAGAAGGCTTGAGTATATCACAATCCACACTTAGCTATCATATGAAGACTCTTACAGATAGTGAGCTTGTAAAAGCAGAGCGTGATGGAGCTTGGATGAGATACACACTTAATAAAGAAAGAATAGATGAAGCTTTTAGTTTTTTCACATTCATATCCAGTGAGAAGGAAGATTGTATTTGTAGAAGATGTAAAGGTAATAATTTAAATAAATAATTTTAGGAGGAGTTTATAATGAAAAAAATGGTAATTTATGATCCAGCAATGTGTTGTTCAACAGGGGTTTGTGGCCCTTCAGTTGACAAAGATCTATTAAGAGTAGCTACCACAATAAATAGATTGAATAAGAAAGGGGTTAAGGTAGAAAGACATAATCTACAAGAAAATCCAAAGGCTTATGTTGATAATGCAGATGTAAATAAATTATTAGACGATGAAGGGGTAGGTGTTTTACCTATTACAATAGTTGATGGGAAAGTAGTAAAAACTGCTGAATATCCTACAAATGAAGAATTTATAAATTTACTTGAAATACCAGAAGAATATATTATGTCAGAATTAGCAGCTAAAAAAGCTCAAGTAAAAAAATAAAAAATACTACTTGATTTAAAGAAGAGGAGATAAGGTGTATAAAGATTTCGATATAAAAGATATTAATTTAACTAAATATTTATTTTTCACAGGTAAGGGTGGGGTTGGAAAGACTTCACTAGCATCTAGTCTTGCTATAAATTTAGCAGATAGTGGTAAAAAGGTTGTACTTGTAAGCACAGACCCTGCTTCAAATCTTCAAGATGTATTTGGTACTGAACTAGATAATAAGGGAAAAGAGATAAAAGATGTTCCAAACCTTACGGTATCAAACTTTGAACCAGAAGCAGCAGTTGCTGACTATAAAGAAAGTGTTATAGGTCCCCAAAGAGGTAAACTACCTGATGCTGTTATTGAGAGCATGGAAGAACAATTGTCCGGTACTTGTACTACAGAAGTTGCTTCTTTCAATGAATTCTCCTATTTTATAGCAAATGATGAGGTAGCAGAAAAATATGATCATGTTATATTTGACACTGCACCAACAGGCCATACATTGAGAATGCTTCAGTTACCTTCAGCATGGACTAATTTCTTAGATGAAAATGTTTATGGCGCTTCATGTTTAGGTCAGCTATCAGGTTTAGACGAGGAAAGAGGCGTATACAAAAAAGCAGTAGATAATTTAGCAAATGGGGAATTAACTACCTTGATTTTAGTATCTAGACCTGTAGATTCAGCATTAAAAGAAGCTGAAAGAACTTCTATAGAACTTCAAGAATTAGGAATAAATAATCAAATGCAAGTAATCAATGGAGTACTAAAAGAACATGATGATGAACTATCAACATCAATCTACAATATGCAGGACCAAGTAATGAGCAATATGCCAGAAGGACTTAAAAAGCTTGATACCTATGAAATACCTTTAAGATCATATAATATTTCAAGTATAGATAAACTTAGAACATTTTTAACAAATGAAGAAGTTAAGAATGATGCAGAGCAAGTAGAAGATTTAAACCTTGACAATATTGGCAGCTTACAAGATGTTGTAGATGACCTCTATAACTCAGGTAAAAAAGTAATATTCACCATGGGGAAAGGTGGAGTAGGAAAAACTACTATTGCAGCCGCTATAGCCCTTTCACTAGCAGAAAAAGGAAAGAAAGTACATTTAACAACTACAGACCCTGCAGCTCATTTGAAATATGTTATAGATGAAAGCGAAGATATAACAATGAGCTATATAGATGAAGATAAAGAGTTAGAAAAATATAGAGAAGAAGTAGTAGGTAAGGCAAAAGAATCAGGTGCATCTCAAGATGACATCGACTATATAGAAGAGGACTTGAGAAGTCCATGTACACAGGAAATTGCAGTGTTTAGAGCATTTGCGGATATAGTTGATAGATCTGAAGATGAAATAGTAGTTATAGATACAGCACCAACTGGACATACAATCTTACTATTAGAATCAACTAAAAACTATAATAAAGAAATAGCTCGTACTCAAGGAGATACACCTGAGTCAGCTAAGAAATTATTACCAAGGCTTAAAGATGATAAATACACTGAAGTATTAATAATTGCATTAGCAGAAGCAACTCCTTATTATGAAGCTATGAGATTACAAGAGGATTTAAATAGAGCAGGAATATTTAGTAAATGGTGGATTATAAATTCAAGTTATTATGCTACTGATACAACTAACAACATATTAAAAGCTAAAGCGGATAATGAAGCTGAATGGATAAAAGTGATTAACGATACATCTGATGGAAATACAGCCTTAATCAAATGGATTCCAGAAGAATTAAAAGGTAAAAGCTTAAAGAAACTTTTATAATAATTTTATAGACTTTGCCATCCAAACTATAAAGTTTGGATGGCAGATAAATGATATTGAAAGGATGATTGACATGTCGAAGGAAAAGTTACCTTCAGGAATAAACTTTTTTCAAAAGTATTTAACCATTTGGGTCGGTCTTAGTATGATAGGTGGGGTGCTAATTGGTAGATACCTACCAGCAATACCAGAATTTTTCGGCCGATTTGAATATGCTCAAATCTCTATACCAACTGCAATATTAATTTGGGTAATGATTTATCCAATGATGATGAAAGTAGATTTTCAAAGTGTAAAAAACGTAGGGAAAAACCCTAAAGGCTTATATGTAACCTGGATAGCAAACTGGCTTATTAAGCCTTTTACAATGTATGCAATAGCATCATTTTTCTTATTTGTAGTGTTTAGAAATTTCATAGCACTAGATCTTGCAAGGGAATATCTGGCGGGAGCCGTTATATTAGGGGCGGCACCATGTACGGCAATGGTATTTGTATGGTCTACATTAACAAAGGGAAGTCCGGCATATACAGTTGTTCAAGTAGCAACTAATAATTTAATCATTTTAGTAGCATTTGTACCAATAGTAAAGTTATTACTTGGTGTAAGTAATGTAGTAGTTCCATGGGACACCTTGATATTATCAGTAGTTCTATTTGTAGTTATTCCACTAGCAGGTGGTATATTTACTAGAGTGAATGTAATAGAGAAAAAAGGATTGGATTATTTTGAAAATGAGTTCTTGCCTAAATTTGATGGTGCAACAACTACAGGTTTATTATTAATGCTGGTATTATTATTCTCTTTCCAAGGTGAAACAATATTGAATAATCCTTTACACATTTTGCTTATAGCAGTTCCACTTACTATTCAGACCTTCATAATATTCTTTATAGCATATGGAGCAGCAAGAGCTTTAAAATTACCATTTGATGTAGCAGCGCCAGCAGGTATGATAGGAGCCTCAAACTTCTTTGAGCTAGCAGTTGCAGTGGCAATAGCGCTGTTTGGAATGAATTCTCCAGCTGCACTTGCTACAACAGTAGGAGTATTGACTGAAGTACCATTGATGTTGTTTCTTGTTAAGATAGCAAACAGCACCAAACATTGGTTTCCAACTAAGCAAGGAGGATAAATAATGAAAAAGAAAGTCGCTTTTGTATGTGTTCACAACTCCTGTCGTTCTCAAATGGCAGAAGGTTGGGCTAAAGAATTAGGTAGTGATATATTAGAAGTTCATTCAGCAGGTACAGAAGAATATCCTGAAGTGAAACCTCTAGCAGTTGAAGTAATGGAGGAAGTCGGAGTAGATATGAGTAGTCAATACCCAAAACTACTGAATGATATTCCTGAAGAGATAGATATACTAATTACTATGGGTTGCAATGTGGTTTGCCCATTTGTACCGAATAGTCACAGTGAAGACTGGGGTTTAGATGATCCTTCAGGTGGTCCTATAGAAGGATATAGAGAGACAAGGGATTTAATTAAGGAAAAGGTAGAGGATTTAATTAAAAGAGTTAAAAACGGTGAAATTTAGTTAAATAATACTTTAAGAGAGCAGGTGTGCTCTCTTCAGGTCTTTTCAAAATGGAGGTAATAAAATGACGAAAAAAATTAAAGTCCAAATGTTTGGTAATAGAAATCAGCTTGTGCCAGAGTCTTGTGGTTGAGGCCCTAGCACAAGCTGTGGCCCTGGTCAGGATCCAAGGACTTTAGAAATTTATGAAGAACTAAAAACATTTCTAGAAAATACAGATGTAAAAGATAAAATTGAAATGGAATTTATTGATATAGATAAAGATGATTTGAGTAAATATCCAAAAGAAAGAAAATTATTAGATGTAGGGTATCAATTACCTATTACTTTAATAGCAAGTAAACCTGCTTTCTCAGGTCAAGTTGATAAAATGAAAGCATATTTAACGCTTAAAAAGATGTGATGTTTGAGTAGTAAGTTTCAATATTTAAAATTTGCTTATTAAAGAGGGATTTGTATGAAGGATAAAGAAAAAATGAGAAATAGAATTCGAAAGAATTATTCAGATGTTGCACAAAAAGATTCATCGGGTGGATGTTGTAGTGGTGGATGTAGCTGTGATGGTAGTTCAGTTGATGTATATGGTTCATCACTTAAAATTGGCTATACCCTAGAAGACGTATTAAATGCACCTATAGATTCAAATATGGGATTAGGATGTGGCAATCCTATTGCACTAGCTAATTTAAAGGAAGGGGAAGTAGTCCTTGATCTTGGATCTGGAGGGGGATTTGACAGCTTTCTAGCTAGTAAGAAGGTCGGAGATAATGGCTTAGTTATAGGGGTTGATATGACTCCTGAAATGGTTTCTTTAGCAAGGAAAAATGCTGAAGAAGATGGCTATAGGAATATTGAATTCAGATTAGGGGAAATAGAGCATCTACCTGTAGCTGACGAATCGGTTGATGTAATTATATCTAATTGTGTAATTAATTTATCTTTAGATAAAGAGCAAGTATTTAAAGATGCATACAGAGTACTAAAGGTTGGTGGAAGACTATCAATATCAGATGTAGTTGCAACAGCAGAATTGCCTATAGAAATTAAGGAGGATTTATCTATGATGACAGGATGCATAGCTGGGGCTGAATTTGTCGATAATATTCAAAAAATGATGGAAGATGCGGGGTTTAAGGATATAAGATTAACTCCAAAAGATAATGGCAGAGAAATAGTAAAATCATGGGTTCCAGATAGAAATATTGAGGATTATGTTTCTTCTTATATTATTGAAGCAACTAAATAATATAAGCTTTTTAAAGCATATTTTATTTTCAGATAATTATATAGATAAACATCAATGCTGTTATGAAATACATATATAATTATCTGAAAAAGTACTAAATATTATGATATTATTTGAATGTTTTTAAGGAGGTAAAAAGGATGAAACCAATTATTGGAGTACTAGCTACTAATTGCGAAGGTACTCAGAGTAACTATATACAGGCTGTTGAAAGGGCTGGTGGCTGTAAATGATTATCTAAAGCGACTTTGTAAGACGTCAAAGATGCCTGTTATTTCCATTCACGGATTGAGGCATACTCATGCATCACTACTATTATATACGGGTGTATCTACTGCTAGTGTGGCAAGAAGGCTTGGTCATTCAAGTATTAACACCACACAAAAGACTTATT
>JAAYHV010000154.1 GCA_012744355.1 Clostridiales bacterium | reverse complement strand
TACTATACCAATTTTGACATCAAGTTTAATGAGAGTGAGGGAATTAGAGAATGGCTAAAGCGATAATGGTACAGGGGACTATGTCTAATGCTGGAAAAAGCATAATAACTGCAGGCTTATGCAGAATATTTAAGCAAGATGGATACAAGGTGGCGCCTTTTAAAAGTCAAAACATGGCGTTAAACAGCTTCATAACAAAAGATGGCCTTGAAATGGGAAGAGCCCAGGTGGTGCAAGCTGAAGCATCTGGAATAGAACCTGATATAAGAATGAATCCTATACTTTTAAAGCCTACTAATGATAAGGGAAGTCAGGTTATAGTAAACGGAGAAGTAATAGGAAATATAGGGGCACAAAACTACTATAAGTTTAAGAAGGAACTTCGAAAAGATGTCGAAAAAGCTTATGCGGATTTGAGCGCAGAATACGATATCATAGTCATAGAAGGGGCAGGAAGCCCAGCTGAGATTAATTTAAATGATGATGATTTTGTAAACATGGGCATGGCGAAGATAGCTGATGCTCCAGTGCTTCTTGTTGGAGATATAGATAGAGGAGGAGTATTTGCAAGTCTGTATGGAACCGTAAAACTTCTACCTGAAACGGATCAAGATATGATTAAAGGACTTGTCATAAATAAGTTCAGAGGTGATTTAGAGATATTAAAACCAGGATTAAAACAGATAGAAGATATAATCGAGAAACCTATTTTAGGCGTTGTACCTTATTTAGATGTAGATATTGAAGATGAAGACAGTTTATCCTCTAGACTGAAAGATAATGATATGGTTAAGCTAATAGACATAGCCGTAATATATACTCCGAGAATATCAAATTTTACTGACTTCAATGCTCTTGAGAGATTTGAATTTACTTCGGTTAGATATGTTAGAAGCGTCTCAGATTTGGGGAATCCTGATTTAATAATAATCCCAGGCACAAAAAACACCATGTCGGATTTACTTTGGATGAGGCAATGTGGACTGGAAGCAAAGATTCTTAAAATGAATTCTAATGGTACTCCGGTAATTGGAATATGCGGAGGCTATCAGATGATGGGTAAAACTATTTCTGATCCAGAGGGGCTAGAGCACGGCGGTGATATCAGAGGGATGGGCCTATTAAATACGAGCACAGTTTTTGAAAAGCAAAAGACAAGGACAAGAGTTACAGGTACAGTAAATAAAATCTCAGGATACTTTGAGAAATTAACAGGAGCTAAGTTTGTAGGTTATGAAATACATAATGGTGAATCCGATAATGAGGGAAGCGAGCTACTTGACCTTGATAACAAAGTAAGAGACGGTTCCTATAATGGAAATTCTTTGGGTTGCTACGTGCATGGCATATTTGATGAAGGAGATTTTTCGGAAAAATTAATGGATATACTTCTAGCTGAAAAGGGCGTGGATAAAGAAACGACTTTGAACATGACGTTTGCAGATTACAAGGAAAAGCAGTATGACTCTCTAGCGGATGGACTTAGAGAAAATTTGGATATTGATAAAATATATGAGATATTAAACGAAGGAGTTTAAGATGATTAAATTACAAAGAGTATTACCTGCTGAAATTGAAAAGAGAAGCTTTGAAATGATAGGGGAAGAATTAAAGGAACAGGGAATTGTTTTAGACCCTGTTAATGAACCTGTAATAAAAAGAGCGATACATACTTCTGCTGATTTTGAATATGCAAATGCCCTCGTATTTTCTGAGAATGTAGTAGAAAATATAGTAGAGCTTTTTAAGAATAAAGAAGAAAATATAACTATAGTGACCGATACTAATATGGCAAAAGCAGGAGTAAACAAAGCAATATGCGGCAAGCTTGGAGTAGAAGTTAAATGCTTCATGTCAGATCAAGACGTTGCAGAAGCTGCTAAAATAAACGGCACTACTAGAGCGGTAGCTAGCATGGCGAAAGCAGCTACTATAG
>JAAYHV010000153.1 GCA_012744355.1 Clostridiales bacterium | reverse complement strand
ACTGCAGAGCTAGAGGATTTTATTGCATGTGCTTCAAAGCTTCTTAAGAAAAGAGGTCACTTTTTCTTGGTACAAAGACCATCTAGGCTTAGTGACATAATTTGCTTTTGCAGGGAATACGACATCGAGCCCAAGGAATTACAGATGGTAGCGCCAAGATTTGGTGAAAAACCTAATATAATGCTGATGCATGGAATAAAGTCAGGAAAAAACGAATTAAACGTACTTCAGCAAATAATAGTGTACGAAGGAGATTCGTATACACAGGAAATATTAAGACTGTACGAAAGATAATAATTGATATTGAAGTGTAAACAATGTATAATTGTTTATGGAGGAACGAAAGGAGAACATGATATGGACATTAATGTAAATCTAAACGAGCTAATTTTATTATTGGTATATGTGGCACTATTTGTTTTTATAGTGTATTTAATCATATTAATTAAAAATTTAATAGTTACACTCAAGAAGACAAACGAGGTTATGGATGACGCAAAAACTATAACAGCTATCTCTGCCAGAAAAGCTACAGAAATAGACGGTGTTGTTACTGATGTAACTGCTACGATTTCAAATATAACCGAAACAATAAAAGGCAAAGACGGCATTGTAAAGACAGTGTCTAACATTGGTAAGGCGGTTGCTTCATTACAGGGAATCTTGAATAAGTTTAACTCCAGTGAAGATGAAGAAAAACCAAAGTCAAAAAAGCATAGAAAAAAAGCAAACTAGGAAGACATCAACCGGCGCAATGCCGGTTTTACTATTAATTTATCGCATTGAAATAAATACTAATAAATAGTATAATAATTAAATAATGTTTAAGGAGATATTACGTGTCAAAACTAATTGTTCAAAATAATGGTCCCTTATATGGGGAGGTAATAATTAGTGGTGCAAAAAATGCGGTTCTCCCGCTAATGGCCGCTACTTTGTTGTCTAGTAAAACTTGCTTAATAGATGATGTTCCGGACTTAAAAGATGTATCTGTAATGAAAGATATGCTTATGTCTTTTGGTGCTGAGATAAACTCGGATAATAAGGAAGAATTGGAAGTTAAAGTAGAAAATATTTCTACTACTAACGGTGACTATGAGCTAGTCAAGAAAATGAGAGCTTCATTTTTAGTTATGGGTCCACTTCTATCTAGATGTGGTAGAGCCTATATGCCGCTTCCCGGAGGATGTGCAATAGGTAAAAGACCCATAGATTTACATTTAAAGGGATTTAAAGCTTTAGGTGCAGAAGTTACCGAAGGCGACTTTTTCGTTGAAGCTAAAGCTGGACCAGGAGGCCTAATCGGCGCCTCAATCTACCTTGATTTTCCAAGCGTAGGAGCAACAGAGAACATTATGATGGCTGCTGTGCTTGCTAAGGGAACTACATACATAGAAAACGCCGCTGAAGAACCTGAGATAGTTGATTTAGCAAACTTTCTAAATAAGATGGGCGCAAGAATAAAAGGTGCAGGAACCGATACAATAAAAATAGAAGGTGTAACTGAACTTAGGGGTGTTACGCATACGGTTATACCAGATAGAATTGAAACGGGAACTTTCATGTTAGCTGCAGCTATTACAAGGGGAGAGGTACTTATTAAAAATATTGTGCCTGATCACGTAAAACCTATAGTGGCAAAGCTTAAGGAATGTGGAGTTACTGTTGAACTTTTAGATGATGGAATGTACGTAGATGCAAGAGATAGAGTTCTTACTGCTACTAATATCAAAACATTACCTTATCCTGGCTTTCCTACAGATATACAATCTCCGTTTATGGCATTTTTAACTACAGTTAAGGGGTCAAGCGAAGTAATGGAGACAGTTTTTGAAAATAGATTTATGCATGTAAACGAATTAAATAGAATGGGAGCAAATATAAAGACTGAGGATAGAATAGCTTTTGTACCAGGAGATAGTGAGCTAGAAGGCACTCAAGTAGTAGCTACTGACCTTAGAGCTGGAGCTGCACTTGTGCTTGCTGGACTTTTTGCTAAAGAGACAACTGAGATATCCCAAATATATCATATTGAACGAGGATATGAAAAATTTGTGGAGAAATTTAGAAAACTTGGGGCTACAATTATAAAAGTAGAAGAATAATTACAATAAATTGTGTGGTTTTAAGAAAGGAAGTTTAAGATGTCAAATAGCAAGTACTTGGAGATGTTGGCAAAGGAATATCCTAATCATAGAGCTGTAAAAAGTGAGATAATAAATCTCAAAGCTATTTTAGCCTTACCTAAAGGAACAGAATATTTCTTGAGCGATTTACACGGAGAGTATGATGCTTTTCAGTACATGGTTAGAAGTGCTTCAGGTATCATTAAAAAGAAGATAGATGAGAAATATGGCAACGTTTTAAATGATGAGGATAGAGATGAACTGGCAGCACTTATTTATAGTCCTAAAGCAGAAATAGCAAGAAAACAAGCACAGACAGAAGACTTTGATGATTGGTGTGCAACTTCAATCTATAGATTAGTAAACATTTGTAGGAGTGTATCTTCTAAATATACAAGATCTAAGGTAAGGAAAGCTTTGCCTGAGAATTCAGGATATATCATCGATGAACTTCTATACGCGGATAAAGATGAAAACAGGGCTTTTTACTATAAAGAGATAATAAACTCAATCCTTGAATATAAAGCAGGAGCGACATTCTTAAGGGAATTAGCAGAAGCAATAAGTAACTTGGCAGTAGACCAACTTCATATTGTAGGTGACATATACGATAGAGGCCCTCATCCCGAAAAAATAATGGATTTGCTGATGAATAGACACGATGTAGATATTCAGTGGGGCAATCATGATATTGTTTGGATGGGTGCGGCTATGGGTAATTGGCCTTGTATAGCTAATATAATAAGAATGAATGTCAGCTATAATAACTTTGATATGCTTGAGGTTGGTTATGGAATAAACCTAAGACCCCTAGCAACTTATGCTGAAAAGATATACGGAGACGATGAATGTGAAGCTTTTAGACCTCACTTGTTAGATAGAAACAGGTTTGATCCAATTGATGAAACGCTTGCAGCTAAAATGCACAAGATGATAGCTATTTGTCAGTTTAAAGTAGAAGGTAAAACAATAAAGCATAGGCCAGAATACGAAATGGACTGCAGATTATTACTGGATAAAATAGACTTTAATGAAGGTACTGTTAATATTGAAGGTCAAATATATAAATTAAAGGATGTCAACCTTCCTACAATAGACCCCAAAGACCCATACAAGTTGACAAAAGAAGAAGAAGAAATAATGAATGCATTAGAGGCTTCTATACTGAATTCTAAGACATTACAGGAGCACTTAAGATTCTTATTCAGTCACGGAGCTCTGTACAAAAAAGTTAATGGAAACCTACTATACCATGGATGCATACCAATGACTGAAGACGGTGAATTCGAGCCTGTTACTATAAATGGTGAGACTCATGCAGGAGCAGATCTTATGACTTTTTTAGACGAGCAAGTTAGAAAGGCATATTTTGTTCCGCCTAATCAAGAAAAAAGAGCAGCAGCAGACCTTCTGTGGTATTTGTGGAAGGGAAAACAGTCTCCGCTTTTTGGCAAAGACAAGATGACTACATTTGAGAGGCTTTTTATTGGTGATGAGAATTCACATATAGAGACGACAAGACCTTACTACAAACTGATTAATTCTAAAGAAAGTTGTATAAAGATAATCAGAGACTTCGGACTAGATCCTTCTAAAGGCAAAATAATTAATGGACATATACCTGTTAAGACAAAGGATGGAGAAAGCCCAGTTAAAGGCGGAGGAATGCTATATATAATTGATGGAGGAATTTCCAAAGCATATCAGAAAAGAACTGGAATTGCAGGATATACTTTTATATATAATTCCAGATTTATGAGTTTAGCAGAGCATAAAAATTACTCTAAGATACGTGAAGATGGTACCCAAGAGTTTAATCATCCTACTATGCATATAGTGGACACAAAAACTGAAAGAATGCTAATTATAGACACGGATATAGGCAAGGAATTGATAAATCAGATTAACGATTTAACACAACTGATTAAGGTTTATGAAAAAGGAATTTTAAAAGAAAAGTACCCACCAAAGAAAAAGTGGACGTGCAAATAAGATAATACACAGAGGAATACCGATTGGTATTCCTCTTATCTGTTTCTGTCATATAAATCCGTATACGCTAAAATATTATCTGAAAGTTCATCTGTTAATTCACCTTTTAATAAGCGCCACTTCCAATTATTTTCCCAGGTCCCAGGAACGTTCATTCGGCAGTTTGAAGAAAGTCCTAGATAGTCTTGCATTTGAGCAATGAAAAGGTCAGCTGAAGAACTCATGCCACCCCTGATAAATCCCATGTGGTACCCTTCTTTTGCCGTGAGGCCTAAATATGATTTTGCATAATTTAGAGAATTTATATCTGCCTCTTTAACCCATTCGCCTATTGCCATATTATCGTGAGTTCCAGTATAACAAACACAGTTTTTAATATACCGATGTGGAAGATGATAATCTTCTTCCTTTTTATCAAATCCATATTGAAGAATTCTCATTCCAGGATATCCTGAGTATTTAAGAAGTTCATTAACGCCTTCTGTCAACAACCCCAAATCTTCGGCAATTATTTTTGCATTAGGGAAATTCATATTTACTGCATCTATGAAATCTTTATCAGGACCTTTTTTCCAGCAGCCGTTTATAGCATTAGTTTCTCCATAAGGTACGGACCAATAACTATTCAAACCTCTGAAATGGTCTATTCTAATTACATCAAATAGATTCAAATTACTTTCTATTCGTTTTAGCCACCATGAATAATTGTCAGACTTTTGTTTTTTCCAGTTATATAAAGGGTTGCCCCAAAGTTGACCTGTACTTGAAAAATGATCAGGTGGCACGCCAGATACTCTTTTGGGTTTATGATTATAATTCAATTGGAATACTTTGCTATTTGCCCAAACATCAGATGAATCCATGGAAACATAGAGCGGCAAATCCCCAATAAGCTTTATATCAATGGATTTTAGATACGATTTGAAGGCTCTAAACTGCTTGTAAAAAAGGAACTGAATAAATGAGTAGTAATCTACCTCATTAGATAATTCTTTCATATATTTATCCACGGCTTTGGGCTTATGCAGCCTGATAGCTCTATCTTCCCATGCTAGCCATGATT
>JAAYHV010000152.1 GCA_012744355.1 Clostridiales bacterium | reverse complement strand
TCTTCTGTTATTGACAAAGCATCCATATCTGCTCGAAAAGCTAAGGTTTTTTCACCCACTTTTCCTTTAATCACAGCTTTAACACCAGTTTTTGCTAATATCTTAATCTCATCAAAATCTAAAGTCTCTAAAAAGCTGATAATATAGTCCCTTGCTTTTTCCTCTTGAAATCCTATTTGTGGGTATTGATGTAACCAACGTCGGTGAAAAACAACTTGTGACCGTAATGTTAAAACATCAGAATCTATTATCATTATTACACCATCCTTTAAATGCTGATCTTATTTCCTATATTATCTTTTTTTAATGCATATTACAATCTTTTTTCAATCAATTGACAACTGCTCTGTCTGATGATATGACCTGAGTTTGGTATCATAGACTTAAAAATGGTGATAGTTATAAAAAATGAGGCTGTTGCAGCAATGTAACAGCCTTTTATGATGTTGGAACTAAGAGCTAAAGCTTAAAGTTAAACATAGATTTTATCTGAGACTCAGAAAGGAAATAATTAGTCAAAGGAAGATCAAGTTTTTTTGATAAATTATCAATAAAAATAGAGTAAGTAGTAGTATTTATATATTTACTCTCTGATTTTACTGCCTTAAAATCCTTTAAAAAATTAAAAATATCTGAAGAAGAATACTTATTATCCAAAACCTTGAACTGAAAAATTCTTTCTAAAAGCACAGAAAGATAGCATATAAGGAAATGACCTTTAATGCATTCTTCAGTACTAACGAAGACAGGTCGAGCATCAAGATCGGATTTCATTATTCTAAATGATTCTTCTATTCGCCACAGATTATGGTAAGTGCTATATATATCATCATCAGTCATTTTAATTTCAGATGTTACGATAAGGTTATAACCTGCAAATTTTAAGTCTTTATCAATGGCATCTTGATTGATACTTACTATGGCCTTTTTTCCCTTATTATCGGTTATATTCACGTATTTTCCGCTTTCGCCAAAATCATTCTTCTTTGCTTGAGATAATGTTAGAGACTTAGCTTTTTCAACCATTCTGTTTATTTCATATTTCTTTTTTGAAGCAAGAGTAGGATTATATGTAAGAAGTCTTTTCTCTGTAAGATGCACTGTAACTGTTTTTCCTTCATGCTCCACATCATATGGGAATTTATCTATACATGATTTATAGCGATATAAAACTTTACCATTCTTATCTTTCTTCTCATAAAAATCTTGTTCAAGTAGAACCCATTGTTTTTCTTTTGCAGAAAGCCCTTTAACAGATTTTGAAAATAGGTATCCATCACCGTTACTTTTAGAAAAAGCAATGTTTTGAGCACAGTTAAGTCCTTTGTCTGCTACATGTATCGTTCTTCCAGTAATGTTATTTTGCTTTTTCAAATTACTGATTACGTCTCTCATGACCGGTTTTTCGGACTCATTGCCTGGATACATCTTCATACCAATAGGTATTTGATTGCTGTCTAGTAGTAGACCAAGTCCTACTATTGGGTCTTTTCTGAATTCTTTACTTGGACCTTTTCTTCTGAAATCATCTTCTCTATCTATTTCGAAATAGAAGTTTGTGCAGTCAAAATATGTTTTTGAAGTATCAGTGCCGTATATGCTTTTTAGCTGGACGGTGAATATTTCTACAAACTTTTCGTAGTCGTTACCAATAAAGGATAGTCCATCAAGAAGTTGATCATAGGAATAATTGTAGGTATGATAAAGATTAGGTAATACTTCATGGAATGTTTTCCACTTACTGCATGGGCGAACACTTCTGGCATATGTAAGAGAAGAGAGTAGTTCAAAAAGATCGAATTCAAAGGAATTGGTAAGCTTAAAATAATCAACATACTTTTTTATTTTTAGCTTGTCCATAATGCTTTTCAATGGGAAATATCCAAGATAAAGGGTAGGTGACTTATCGGATATCTTTCTTACTCCTTCCTTAGCTCTCTCACTATTTAGGGTATCAACTTCTTTTTGAAAATATGAAATAGGATCATCAATTCTTTTTTTCTTCCAGTATTCTACAGACCTTAGAGACTTATATGTTCTGTGGGCAGTTTCTTTTTTATCGGGGTTATAGAAACTTTCAACAATAGAAATATACGTCCTTCCCTTTTGATTAGATATTTTTAAAAAATATGCCATATAATCCCTCCTAAATATATCACCACTATCACCATTATTTTATCACGGGAAAAATATTTTTGCAAGCTTTTTTAAAATAAAAAAAGCCTTATTTTAAGGCATTTATAAGCATTTTATATGAGATTTGCTCCTAAAGATTTATGGTGATAGCTACCAAAGACGGGATTTGCATAAAGAGATGAAACTTCAAAACCAAGGAAACTTTACCCATTGTTATTTACCTTGCACAATGGCTGTTATAAGATGTTTGTTCTCGGGGCAAGCTAACTGAAAATCATGAAAGTAAGTGATTTATTTAACAAAAATGTTTGCTGGACTTGTAAATAGGGTAATAATGTTATAGAATATAAGTTGGAAATTTTATAAAGTTATAGGAGGAATTCTACATGATAAAAGTAGGTATTAATGGTTTTGGACGAATTGGACGTTTGGTATTTAGAGCATCATTGGACAACCCCAACGTACAGGTGGTTGGAGTAAATGATCCCTTTATCGATCTTGACTACATGGAGTACATGCTACGCTATGACTCAGTTCATGGTCAGTTCAAGGGTGATATAAAAATCGAAAACGGCAAATTGGTTGTTAATGGTAACGAAGTTAGTGTATATGCAGCCATGAACCCCGAAGAAATTCCGTGGGCAGAATGTGGTGCAGAATACATAGTAGAGTCCACTGGTGTGTTTACCACTACCGAAAAAGCATCCGCTCATATTAAGGCCGGTGCTAAAAAAGTTGTTATTTCCGCTCCATCGGCTGATGCCCCCATGTTCGTTATGGGTGTTAACCAGGAAAAATACACCAAGGATATGCAGGTTGTTTCAAATGCATCTTGTACCACAAACTGCTTGGCTCCTTTAGCTAAGGTTATTAATGATAACTTTGGACTAGCAGAAGGTCTAATGACCACAGTTCATGCAACTACTGCTACACAGAAAACAGTTGACGGTCCTTCCAAGAAAGACTGGAGAGGTGGACGTTCAGCATCCGCTAACATTATCCCTTCTTCTACAGGCGCTGCAAAAGCAGTCGGCAAGGTTATCCCTGAGCTAAACGGGAAATTAACCGGTATGTCTTTCCGCGTACCCACTGTTAATGTATCTGTTGTTGACTTAACCTGTCGTTTAGAGAAGCCAGCCAGCTATGACGAAATTAAAGCAGCCATGAAAAAAGCTTCTGAAAACGAATTAAAAGGTATTATGGGTTATACCGAAGATGCAGTAGTTTCCACTGATTTCATCAGTGATGCTAGAACCTGTATTTTCGATGCAGAAGCAGGTATCTCCTTGAACGATAATTTCGTTAAGTTGGTTGCATGGTATGACAACGAATGGGGTTATTCTAGTAAGGTTGTTGACCTTGTAGATCATATGGCGCAGGTAGATGCGAAATAATTTCAATTAAAGTTTATGGATGTCTGATGACATCTAGTTAAGTAAATTTGTTGTAATGACGCCCTTTTGCAATAAGAGTTATTGTCGCAGAAGGGCTTACTTTTTGTAAAAAAATATGCCCTATACAAATGTAGAAGTATAATGTAGAATAGAAAGCGTGTTTAAAATATATATAGTTAGAGGGATCAAATGTCCACATTAAAGTCAGTTTTTACAGCTAGAGATTTGACGGAGGGCACTCCTTGGAAGCGAATCGCACAATTTAGTATTCCGCTTTTATTAGGTAACATTGCCCAACAATTTTATAATACTGCTGATTCAATAATAGTAGGTAGATATATTGGTGATAATGCTTTGGCTGCTGTAGGCAGTGCAGGCCCAGTTATGAACCTTCTGATGGTTCTTTTTGTAGGAATTGCCACTGGGGCAGGTATTATGGTTTCTCAATATTTTGGAGCAAAGGAGAGGGAGAAGCTTTCCCGTACTATTGGTATTTGTATAAGTCTGACAGGATTAGCCTCTCTGTTTGTTATGCTCATTGGGCCTTTAATCACCAGACCGATGTTAATCTTATTGAACACCCCAGAATCTATAATCAACTGGTCTGAAGAATATTTGATCATATTTTTTGTGGGAAGTATAGGATTTGCTTACTATAATATTTTGTCGGGAATTCTAAGAGGCTTGGGAGACTCTGTTTCTGCCCTTATATACTTACTTGTTGCAACAGCACTTAATGTTGGCTTGGATATTTGGTTCATAGCTGGCTTGAACATGGGTGTAGGTGGTGCCGCTTTGGCAACTGTCATCTCCCAATGGATCTCTGCAGCATTGTGCATACGCAAGCTTTCTAAAATGACCAATTTATTCGATATTAAGTTGAAATATCTCAAACCTGTGAAGGAATATACCCTAAGGATTTTTAAATTAGGGCTACCTTCTGGTTTAACTCAGGCAATTTTCTCAATGGCCATGATAATTGTACAATCTCTAACCAATAGCTTTGGTGAAATGATAATCGCTGCTAATGTAATTATTATGCGGGTAGATGGATTTGCTATGATGCCTAACTTCTCATTTGGTATGGCAATGACAACTTATGCAGGTCAGAATGTTGGCGCCAGAAAGATCGACAGGGTGAAGGAAGGTACCAAGGCCGGTCTTAGCCTAGCAGTTACCACAGCCATCATCATTACAGCTATCTTACTAATGTTTGGAAGTCCGTTGATGGGCATATTTACAGAAACTACAGAGCTTGTGGATATAAGCATGCGTATGATGAGGATTTTGGCAGTAGGCTATGTGGCTATGGCAGTAACCCAGGTGCTGTCAGGGATCATGCGTGGTGCAGGTGATACAGTAACACCTATGTGGATATCTCTTATTACCACCATCATTTTCCGTGTACCAGTAGCATATGGAATTGCTCATTTTACAAAGAGTGCAGCTTACCCTAATGGTCGACCGGAATCCGTATTTATTTCCCTGTTGGTTGCCTGGACTTTAGGTGCTACCATTACATCACTTTTCTTTGCCAGAGGTAATTGGAAGAAGAAAGCTGACAGCGATATTCAAGAGCAAGGGGTACAAAACCTTGAAGAAAGCCTCGATGAAGACCTAGAAGAAAGATTGACAGAGCTTAATGCAGAGGTATAAGACCAAAACTTAAATTTTAGAATTACTTGGAACTAAAACAAATTAGAGCAGTCTATATTAACTAAAGGAAATAACAAAGTTAATTGACTGCTTTTTTGTACCCAAAGTGAAGAAAGGATGTGGATTGTTTGAAAATACTAGATAGCCATTTAAAAAGAAATGGGGCATTACTACTAAGTCTGATATTACTAATTTCAGTAATGGTTAATTTCACCTCCTGTATAGCAAATACTCCAAGAGTACAAGCACAGGATTTGATGGGTGACGTGAAAGCTAAGTCTGTAGAAGGAAAAAAAGTTGATGATTTGTTTATTAATAACACTGCTGACTTCACCGTTAAGCTATTCCAAAAATCAATAGATAATGAGAAGAACTCTCTTGTATCACCGCTTTCCGTTATGTTTGCACTTGCTATGACAGCTAATGGCGCTGATGGAAATACCCTTGTGCAAATTGAAGAAGTTTTAGGAAATGATATTTCGCTTGAAGATCTTAATCAATATCTATATTATTATGCAAACAGCCTACCGAATGAAGAAAAGTCGAAATTCAAGATTGCAAACTCCATTTGGTTCCGAGATGACGAAAATCGATTGGCTGTCGAAAAGGACTTTTTGCAGAAAAATGCTGATTATTATGATGCTGCAATATATAAAGCCCCATTTGACGATGCGACTCTTAATGATATCAATGCATGGGTAAAAACGAATACAGATGATATGATTGACAAGATATTAGAGGAAATACGCGATGATGCCGTTATGTATCTAATCAACGCCATTGTTTTTGATGCAGAATGGAAAGTTATATACAATGAATCCAATATCTCTGAAGACATATTTAACTTGGGAGATGGAACAAAGAAAACAGTAGATTTTATGAGGTCCGAAGAGAGCCTATATTTAGATGATGGAAATGCTACTGGGTTTATTAAACCATATTATGATGACAAATATAGCTTTGTAGC
>JAAYHV010000151.1 GCA_012744355.1 Clostridiales bacterium | reverse complement strand
AGAAAAGAACAATCTGAAATGATGCCTAAAATCGAAAAGCTTATTAGAAATAGCTTGGAAGACTTAAAATAGTGATAAGCGCTAAACACTTGCGCTTATTTTTTTATGTGAAGACCACATTCTCTAAGATATCTTTCTTAATCTTGCCATTATATCCTTCCCTTGCCATTATCTATGATCTCCTCTAGTAAAGATTGTCTGTCTATTATACAGTAATTATCTCTACGACACTAATGCTAACACATAGGGATATGGTTTATTACGCAATTAATATTTGTTTACTATCGCTAACATTAATTACACACTTAAAACTTATGCCCTTGTAAATAAACTATTACATTTTATTGTATAGTCATTACAACTGATTATATTGCCTAATACTATAAAAGCCCTGTACCTTAAACATTTTTTAGTGTTTAAAGTGCAAGGACCTTTTAAAAAATTCAACTTCTTTTTATTTCTTTTTATGTGAATACCACATTATAAAAGCAAGCGCCATTCCGCCTGCTATGTTTCCTAGGGTTACAGGTATTAGATTGCCCACAATAAGTCCCATGGTATTTAGGTGACTCATATCTATTCCCATGGCCACAGCTTGCTCCTGATAGCTAGTAATATGGCTTGCTAGTATTCCGGCAGGTATATAATACATGTTAGCCACGCTATGCTCATATCCTGAGAATACAAAATACGCTACGGGAACAAATGAAGCTGCCATTTTTCCTAAAGTGTCTTTTGCAGTCATGCTTATAACAACCGCTAGTGTGACTAAAAAATTGCAAAGAAATCCCATAACAAATGCTCTTGAAAAAGGCATTGCACATTTTGCTGCTGCAATTTCTATGGTATACATTGCTAAGGCGCCATCCCCATAATCAAGCTGACCAAAGTATACACCCCCTAATACGACTATTAATGATCCTATAAAGTTTCCCATGTATACAATAAACCAGTTTCGAAGCAAACCTTTGAGTTTTGCTTTTTTATCAAACATTGATATTACTATTAATATATTACCTGTAAAAAGTTCTGCTCCAGTTAAAATAACCATAGCTAAACCGAAGGGAAATAAAAGTCCTGTTACTATTTTTATTATAGATATATTAGTAAAAGCAAAGGCTGCTGTGCTCGTAGCTGCGCTTCCAAATGCTATAATCATTCCTGCGAGTATTCCTAAAACAAGAAGTTTGCCAGTCTTCATCGTTGTTTTATCTGCTCCAATATTAGAATAGCTCTCTACCACCTCTTTGGGGGAAATCGAATTCATAATTAGTATTCCTTTCTTTATTGCCAAAGTTTTTTGATTATAACACGCAGAGAAATTAAAAACAAGGCAAAAATTGCCTTGTTTTTGTATTTCGTTAAATTTTTATTTAACCTAAATTGCAAGAATAAGTTGAAACAATCTTCACTGTATTATTTTGCCGATTAATAGATGCAATTCATTAACTGATCCTTAAAGGCTTCGTCGGGGGACAAATAACCGAGAATCTTCCTCGGTAAAGAATTACACCACGTCTGTACTTTGCTAATAAACGTAACTGAATAATCAGAAATGCGTCTACCTTTGGGAATGAATAGTCGGATTAATCCATTATGTCTTTCATTTGTTCCACGCTAGCTAGCCATAAAGGGATGGGTAAAGTAGATCGTTGATTGAGGT